>JBFWOK010000222.1:0-10148 GCA_050250555.1 Limisphaerales bacterium | reverse complement strand
AAGACTTCCCGTACCGTGCCAGCCGTGGCGCCCGCGCCTTTGGGGCTTTCGACGGCGACGCGCCGGTTTTGGGCGTCGTAGGTCTGGGTGGTGACGCGACCGAGCGCGTCGCGGAGTTCGATGGGATTGCCCAAGGCGTCGTACCGCGTGCGGGTGATTTGCGCGGCGCCCTCGACGCCGGTGGGGACGGAGCGGGTGAGCAGGCGGTTTTGGGCGTCGTAGGTGCTGCGAACGGCGAAGGCGTCGCCCCGTGGATCGATTTCGGTCACCACGTTGCCCACCTCGTCGTAGACGTAGGTGTAGGAGACGGTGCCGCCATCGGCGCCCGGGAGTCCGATCGGTTGACGGAGCAGGATCAGGTGATCGGACGGGGAATACGCCATCGTCGACGTGAAGCCGCGTCCGTCGGTCTGGGAGACGATGTTTCCGGAGGGATCGTAGACGTAGGTGGACGTGAAGCCGGCGCGGTCGCGGAGCGAAGTGAGTCGGTTGGCGCCGTCGTAGGTCCGGGTCTCAACGAAGAGCGCGCCCTCGGAATCCGTGAGGGGCCCCGAGATGGTGAGGACATTGCCGGAGGCATCGAACCCGAACGAGGTGGTGAAGAGGCCGTTGATGGTTTCGGACGTGCGCCGGCCCAGGCCGTCGTAGGTGTAGGTGTAGGTCCGCGTGGCGCCGCTCGCCTTGTCGGAGTCGACGCGGCGCAGGAGGTTGCCGGCTTCGTCGTAGGCGTAGGTGGTGATGTTCCCGGCGGCGTCGGTGACGCTGGCGATGCGCCCACGCGCGTCATAGGAGTACGACTTGGTGAAATCGGCGCCCCGGGCGTCGGTCTGGGTGAGCAGTTTGCCGGCGGCATCGAAGGTGAAGGATTCGACGGCGGGACCCGGGTTGGAGATGGGCGAGAGTTGGGGCCGTTCGATGGCGACAATGCGACCCTGCCGGTCATACGTATAGCGGGTGACGTAGGCGTCGCCTCGTGGATCGGTGATGGAGACGAGATTGCCGGCCGCGTCATACCTGGAGACGAAGACGGCCGGGGGCAGCGGATCGGACGCGGAACCCTGGGGGCGCTCCTCACGGATCACGTGATCCATGGCGTCGTAGGCGTAGCGGGTGGTGTAGTACTCGCCCCTCGGGTCGGTCATTTCGAGCCGATTGCCGGCGGCGTCGTATCGGAACGTTGTGACCCGGGGGGCACCATTCACGCTGGTGGACGGTTCCTCGATGCGGATGACCCGGTTGAGATTGTCGTACGTGTAAGTGGTGACGAAACCTCTCGGATCGGTGGACGACACTTGGTTGCCGATCCGGTCGTAGGCGAAGGTCTCGACGATGGGGGCGCCGCCGCCGCCGACCTCGCGCGCCGTGCGGATGAGGCGATTTCGATAGTCGTACTGGAGGGTGGTGGTGAAGCCGCGGGGGTCGGTGGTGGAGACGAGATTGCCGCCGGCGTCGTAGGCGTAGGTGGTGGTGTAGCCTTCGGGATCGACCGACGAAACGACTCGGCTCAGGGCGTCGTAGGTGTTGGAGAAGGAATACGGGCCTCCGCCGGGGCTGGATCGAGGTCCCAGCTGGGTGAGGAGATTTCCGACGGCGTCGTAGACGAGCGTGGTGGTGGCTCCGTCGGATTCGATGAGGCGCTGCTGGCGGTTGAGCGCGTCGAACTGGTAGGTGGTGCGACGTCCGTCGGCTTCGATGAGCCCGGTGAGATTCCCGTTGGGATCATACTCGAAACGGGTGGGCGCGTCGGCTTGGTCGAAGCGACGAACGAGCCGGTTCAAGGCATCGAATTCGTAGGTCATCCGCCATTCGGAGTTCCGGGGATCGGTCTTGGAGATGAGGTTCCCGACTTCGTCATACACAAACGTCACCGTGGCGGTCCGTGGGTCGGCGGGCGTGCCGACCGGCGAGACCGTTTCGATGACCCGGCCCAGGGCGTCGTAGGTATTGCGGGTGGTGTAGTATTCTCCGCGTGGGTCCTGGGCGGACAGGACGTTCCCGTCCTTGTCGTTGACGAACTTCCAGGTGATCGCGTCCGGGGTGTCGGCGGCGGTGATCGTCTCGGTGAGGTGTTTGAGGGCGTCGTACTTGAGCCGGGTCACACGCCCGAGGGGATCGGTTGTGGCAACGACGAGGCCTAGGGCGTTGTAGGTGGTTCGGACCGTGGCGGCGTCGGGAGTCCCAGGCGCCATGGTGGTGGCGATGACCCGGTTGAGGCGGTCATGGACGTATTCGGTGCGGTAGAGCGCGCCCTGGGGTCCGGTTTCGCGGATGCGATTTCCCAAGCGATCGTACTCGTAGGTGACCGTCTGGGAGAGGGCGTCCGTGAGCTGAAGAAGACGGCCCGACTTGTCGTAGACGTACGTGGTGCGGAAAGCGTCTCCGCGCGGGTCGACGGTCGCGGCGAGCCAGGCCATGGCGTCGTATTCGAACTTCGAGACTTCGCCGAGAGCGTCGGTGACCGTGAGGACTTCGTTCCTCGCGTTGTAGGACATCACCGTGACGGCGCCCCGACGATCGGTTGTTTGGATGCGATTACCGGCCTTGTCGTAGACGTGGAAGGTCGATTTCCCGAAAGGATCCCGTTCTTCGATCAAACGATTGGCGCGGTCGTAGACGAACGTCCAGCGGGTGAAGTCGCCGCGGGGATCGATTCGTTCGATCTGGTTGCCTTCGGAATCATACCGCGTCAGCCAGCGGTTTCCGGCCGCATCGATCTCGACGCGGGGATGCTTCAATTCGTCATACTCGACGGTCGATTTCCAGTCGGGGTTCCGCGGATCGGAGATGGTCTTGATCTGACCGTCCGCGTGGTAGGTCGTCAGGATGGTCGCTGTGCCGGCGAGGGTCCTGGAGATCTCGCGATTCCGACTGTCGTAGGTGTACGTGGTCCGGAATTCATCGGGCGTGCCCAAGGCGTCGATGCGTTCGATCACGTTGCCGGACCTGTCGTAGCTGAGGCGGATGACCTGGCCGAGGGCGTCGGTGCGGATTCCCGCCATGTCGAAGAGATTGTAGGCGGTGGTCGTGGTCTGGTTGCCGCCCTGGGCGGGATCGTTGAAATGGGTCTCGCTGATTCGGCGATTGCCATCGTCGTAGCGGAACTGAACGTGTTCCGATTCGGGTCCGGACTGGGTGACGACGCGGCCGCGGCCGTCGGGAGTGAACGTGACGACGCCGCCATTGGGGTGTTTGGTCTGAATCAGTTGGCCGGCCTTGTTGTAGCTGTGGTCGGTTCTGAACCCGAGAGCGTCGAACTCATGGATGAGCCGTCCATTCTTGTCGAAGACCTGGACGGAGGTGTTCCCGTTGGGATCCCGGGAGTAGCGGTAGCCAAATTGCCGGCTCGAAGGCACGGCGTACGCGGTGGGAAGGCTTCCATGCTCGTAGCCGTAGCGGTACTCGAGGGCCAGGCCGTCGGGATCAACCACCATGCTGATCTCGCGGTTGATGACGTCGTAGGCGTGGGTCGTGACGTTTCCGAGGGAGTTGGTCTCGCGAACGAGATTGCCTTCGGCGTCGTAGGCTTTGCTCCAAACCGCGGGTTCGGCCTGGGTGAGGACCGTCCTGCTGATCTGGCGGTTCATCGGATCGAACTCGATCCTGGTCACGACGCCGACTTCGTCCTCGGTCGAGGTAGGATTCCCGGTGAGATCGTTGAAGCCGTAAGTACGGGCCGAACCATCCGCGTAGGTGATCAGGGTGGTCCGACCGTAGGCGTCGTATTGGTAGCGGGTGACGCGTCCCTCGCCATCGGTGGACGTCAGGATTTGTCCGCGTTCGTTGTAGGTGAAATTGAGAATGACCGTGGACGGGGACCCCGCCGGGGCGTTTGGATCCTGGATCGTGGTGGTGAGGATATTGCCCCGAGCGTCGAACGTGTTGGTGTAGGATCGGCCGGTGGGATCGGTGTGGACGCGGATCAGGGACCAGCGGAGGTCGTAGACAAAGGTCTCGATGGCCTTGCGTGCGTCCTTATCGGGGTAGTCGGTTTTTTGGATCAGGTTTCCGAAGACGTCGTACTCGTATTCGACCACGTTGCCCACCGGGTCGGTGACCTTGGTGACGTAACCGTCGGTTGCGTCGCGGCGATCGTTCTTCGCGTCCACACCGTCCTCGGCGTCCTTGGACGACTTGTACTGGCCGAAGCCGGTCATCGTGAACGTCAGTTTGCGTTCGGTGAAATCGGTGTAGGTGGCCTTGGCGGCGTAGGTGGTCTCGTTGTTCTCCCGTTTGGAGAGTTCGACGGTCCGGGCGGTCTGGGTGATGTCGCGGGCGAGGTCGAGATCGGCGATCTCGAGCATCTGGGCGGCGGTGAGGGTGAACTTCTTGCCATCAATGCGGGTTCCGCCGATGACGCGGCCGAATTCGTTGTAGGTCAGGAACTCCTTGAATGGGTCGCCGAGCGGTTCATTGGCCGCGTTGCCGCGCTTGAACGTCTGTTCGACCATGACGTGGTCGAACTCCATCCATCCGTATTTGAACGAGCGACGCGAGGCATCGGGGTCGGTGATGGACTGAAGGTTGCCCTTGGCGTCGTAGGCGAGAAGGGTGGTTCGCTTGGCGGGATCGATCACGGATGAGACGAGCGCGCCCGAGTACTCGAAGGTGGTCCGCAGTCCGACCGGGTCGGTGACGGAGACAAGGCGTTCGCCGTTCCACTCGTAGACCGTCTCGTTCTTGTTGCGGTCGCGGGCGATGGTCATCTTGCCATCGGAGTTGAACTCATATTCGGCGCCGTACTTGTCCCGGAGCAGGAAGGTGCCGTCGGGTTTCTGTCGGAGATCCGAATAATCGGCCGATGAAAGGGCGCTGAACGGGTCGCCGAGGATTCTCGGAGCGAGGAGAATCTCCTCCGTGCCGTTGCCGTCGACGAGGAGGACTCCGCTGTCGCCGAGGAAGAGTTCCTTCACACCGTTGAGGCCCCAACCGGCGCCGAAGATCCCCTCGCTGGTGTTCACGACGGCATAGGGTTGGGTGTAGTTGAAGAAACGCCCGTTGGTGTATTTGCCGGTGGCGTCGGGTTTGAAGAGGCCGTACTCGAAAATGACGGTGTAGAGTCCGGTTTTGAGATCCGACAGGTCGATGGGGATGCCCGCGCCGAACATGGAGCCCTCGGGGATCTTGTCGGGGAGGGTGAAGAACAGTTCGTTGCCGTCGAGACCGAGTCGGGCGGCCTCGGTCCGGGAGATCCCGTCGGCGGACACCACGTTTCCGGCGTCGTCGCGGATCGTGAGTCGGACGATGAAGGTGCGATCGGCGGCATCCCTGGGCAGGCCGGTGACGCCGAAGTAATAGATGTGGTTGGGTTGGGCGCGGAGGGCGTCGTAGTGGAGCGTGAATCCCTGGGTCTGACCGAGGGACGAATAGGTCACGAGGGAATGGGAGAGCTGGAGGGTGCCCGTGTGGATGTCCGCAGCGGACTGGACGCCTGTGGCGACCTGGAGGACGTCGTTGGGATATTGGTTCAGGGTCGGGACCTGGTTGTAGGGGGTGACTCCGATCTGGACCGGTTGGCCGAACCCAAGGGCGGGCGAGGCGAGACCTCGGGGCAGGCGGCCAAGGAGGAGGGGGGCAGTGACGTTGGGGGAGAGGCCGTCGGGACCGGTGGGTGGGACGCCGTAGACCAGGTCGCCCCTCGCATTCCGGAAGAACCGGAAGTCGGCGTTGATGCCGGCAAGCGGGTCGATGACATTGATCGGGACGGACGAGAGGGGGCCTCGGAGCAGGCGGGACAGGCTGTCCGGAATCGGAACGGAATCCGCGATCTGGTTGAAGGCGGCGATGGGCTCGCCTTTCACCTCGGCTTCGATCAGGGCGACCATCCGGCGGGTGTCGTAGGCGAAGACGCGGTTGAGCGCCTGGAAACCGGCGAGGAGCGCGTGGGAACCGGGGGCGATGGAGATGCCTTCGGGGAAGCTGTTGGCGATGGGGTTCGTCGCGGCGACCACTCGGGGCCGGGTTTCGAGGTCGTCGAACGAGCCCAGCGGATTGCGGATGACCCCGACATTGCCGCCGGCGACGACCTGGACGCCGATGGGAGTACCGACGAGTTGACGGGCTTCGTCGATGTCGTACCCGGCGCGAATGAGGTCCACGCGGGTCCACTTGTACTCGTAGTTGTACGTCTCGAGGGGCGGCAGGTTCGGGTCGTGCTTGGGATCGCCCTGGACGAATTTGTTGTACCCGGTGATGAAGGCGAAGGAGGGATGGGAACCGATATCGTCCTTGAAGGTATCGGCGGGAAGGAAGGCGATGCTGGAGGCGTTGGTGACGCCGAACACCTGGTTGGGGCGACCCTCGATCAGACGCGGAATCCGGCCGTATTCGACGAGGCTGATGAAGCGGGGCTCCCAGAACGGGGTGTCCTCCACCTGGCGAAGGATTCCGACGCCGCGGCTGTCGTCGAAGCGATCGACGAAGAGCATGACGGTCGGATCATCGGTGGCGGTGATGTCGTAGGGTTCGGGGCCGACGGCGACGTAGGACGGGCCGCCCTCGGGGACGGCGGGTTGGCCCCGGGTGGCGAGATGGGTGTCGACGAACAGGATGGCGCCGTTCTCGGCGCCGAACGCTCCGAACAGGGTCCTGCCGGGAGCCGTGATGAAGACGCGGCTTTCGTCGGCGTTGAGGGCGATTCCGCGGAGGCCCAGCGGCGCCGGCCCGAGCGGGATGGATCGGACATGCTGATGGAACTCCGACGAGAACGGGTCGATATCGATGACGAACACCGTGTTGGACGATTCGTCGGAAACGTAGAGGTAGCGGCTGTTGGATTCGGCGACGAGATCGAACGGCCGGGAGCCGAGCGGGAGGCGGATGTGTTGGACACCGAAGGTGTTGGGATCGGCGTCCACCTCCTGGAGGGCGACGGTGTCGATGACGGCGATCCCGGAGCCGCCATTGAGGGCGACGTAGAGTCGGGTACCATCGCCGCTGAACGTTGAATTCCGGGGGGCGAGCGAGGTCGTCGGGACGTCGGAATTGAAGATGATGCGGGCGACCTCCTCGGGATCGACTTTCGGGATCGTGGTGACCTCGCCGGAGCCCGGCGCGGTGAAGGTCAGCGTGGCGGTGTGGAGGTGGTCGATGGCGGAGACGGAATCATCGCCGGAATTCACGGCGAACGAGTAACGGTTGCTGGGAATGAGTTGGGCGGGGTTGCCCGTGACGACCTGGATTTCCCATTCGCCGTCGACCGGGGCGTAGGCCTTCCGCGAAACGGTGACGTAACCGCCCGCGATGAACGCGCCGAGGGGAATGGGAACCTCCAGCTTGTCTTTGTTGCGTGCGGTGATCAGGGACCCGTCGATGGTGATGTCTCGTCCGCCGATGGCGAGGGGTTCGCCGTCGGTGTCGAAGGTGTCGCGTCCGCCGATTTCGATGGTGACGAAGAGGTCGCGGACTTCGTCGCCCAGGAAGTCGGGGGCGGTGGACCAGGGATTCTTGATCAGCAGGAAATCGGAGCCATCGATCACCATGCGGGGCGATGGGTTCGCGGGGTCGGTGCCGAAATCGAAAGTGATTTGCTGGATGAGCGGGAGCGGGAGGCTCTTGACGATGTATCTGGGAGGCGAGGGAAGACCGTAGGTGACGGTTTCACCGGGGTTCACCAGGACCTGGGTTGTGGCCACGGTGACGAGTCCGGTGGGTTCGGCGTAGCGGGTTTGAAGCTGGTAGGTGCGGGTGGCGGAAAGCGGCAGGAACAGATCGCCGAGGAGCGATGGGAAGGCGAGGTACTTGGGTCCGGTCGATCCATTGGCGATTTCGGCGCTGACGAGCGGGGCGACGCGGCCCCGGCCGGTGACACTTTGGTAGGCCTCGAGCCGCGTGCCGAAATTGTCGATGGCCATGATCACTCCGAGGAGGCTCGTGGATCCAACCGCCGCGAGGCCCGGGTTGACCGGAACGAAGAACTGTCCGCCTTCGCCAGGCCGATGGAAGAGGCCGAGGTTCGGGGGCGACGTGGTTCGCATCTTGCCGTCGGCGCCGACCACGAGGGTGTCCGAGACAATCCAGACCTGTTCATCGGGGGCGCCGTCACCGGGGCGTATCAACCCGGGTTGGAACAGGTAGAAGACCTGACCGGGCGAAGACCCCGCCGGGGCCGGCATTTCCAGGCTGAGGGATTCGTCGAGGTACTTCGCGCCAAGACCGATCTGGAAGGCGCCATTGAAGTCGATGCCTTCGGGAAGGGCGAACGGAAGGTCGGATTGTTGGCGAGTTCCCACCGTGATCGCGGTCGGAGTGGTGAGCGCGCCCGCGGGGACTCCGACGGTGATGTCCCCGTTCGAGATCACTCCACCCGAGGCGTCGACGATCGTTCCGTTGGACGCGGGGGCGGCGACGGCGAGCAACGCGCGGTAGGATCGGCCGCCGTTCACGAGGGTCACCGTCACGGTTCCCGGGCTCAGCGCGGTGACCAGGCCGCCGGTGGATACCGCCGCGACCGTGGGATCACTGACATAGAAGCGACTCCCGGCCGAGGCGGCCGATCGATCCGCGACCGACTGTTCCAGGCGCTCGCGGATGATCATCTGCCGCGTGTCGCCGGGCCGCAGGGCGTACGTTTCGGGATAGAATTCGAGAAGCCGGGAGTCGGCGCTTCCGACGGTGACGGCGCTGGCCACGATGCCACCGCCCGGAAGCCGGAACTCGATGACGCTCGTGCCGGCGGCCAACGCGAGAACGGTTCCGTCCGGCGCGACGCTGGCGACGGCGGGGTTGGACGACGCGACCGAGTACGAACCCTCGACAAGTTCAAGCGTGCCACCGGCGAAATCGCCGACGAGGCGCATTCGAGCCGTGGTTCCGATCGTCAGCGAGGGATCCGCGCCTTCGATCCGGAATCGGGTGAGGGTCACGGCATCGACCTCCACGGGAATGACCCGTGCGGTGGAACGGAGCGAGCCGTCGTCGGCGCGCAACCGGAACGAGGCCGTTCCATCGAAGCCCGGCGCGGGGGTGAAGACGGCCCGTTGTCCGCCGTCGATGAGGCGCAGGTCACCGCCCTGGACTTCGTCGACCAGGTAGAAGAGAGAATTGCCGTCGGCGTCGGCGCCGAGCTCGTCGAAATCAATGATCACGGACGAACCGGCGAGGACCGAAATGGGCGCGGGTTGGACGGTGGGCGCGCGATTCAGGACGACTCCGAAGCCTGCATCGAGGTAGGCGCGATCGCCTTCGTCGATGCGTCCGTCGCGATTCCAATCGGCCCCCGGCAGGAATCCGGTCTGGCCCGCCGAGGTGCCCAGCGCCGCCGCGAGAAGGGCTTCATCGGTTCCGTCGACGACTCCGTCGGCGTTGGCGTCGCCGGCAAGGAAGAAGGAAACGTCGTAGTCGCCCGCCGTGGTGGCGGTGGTGGACGTGATTTCGAGCAGGCGCGGTCCTGGCTGGTCGAGGGTGAAGAGAACGACGACTCCGTTGGCGGTTTGAGTGATGGTGCCCTGGGGCTCGCCGCGCAAAGTGACGGAGGGCAGCCAGCCGACGGTGGTGGTGGTGACCTCGACGCCCAGCGTGATGCGCCCGGAGCGCGCGGTGGTGATTTCCTCGGCTCCCAGAACCACGCCGAGGCGGTTCGTGGCGCCCGGTTGGAGCGAGGCGCGCAGGGTGGTTCCGACGAACTCGCGGGAAGTACCCAGGATGGTCTGGACGGGGTCGGCGCCGAGGAAGACGCCGTTGGAGTCGTATCGAATGGACGCGGAATCGGAGGCGAGAACCTGGGTGAGCAGGTGGCGATCGTCGGCCTGATAACCGAGCCAAGCCCGGCGATTCGACTCGAGCACAGTCGCCTGGAGCAGGTTGCCTCCCGAATCGTAGTCATAGACCGCCTGGGAGCCGTCGGGGGCCACGAGGCGGGTCACCCGGCCGTTGGCGTCCCGTTCAATAGCGACCCGGGCGCCATCGGAAGCGGTGATGGCGCTGTGGGTCCAGGCGAGGCGTGATCCATTGGCGCCCCAGATTTCCCGGAGACCCTCGGCGCGTGTGTACACGTAGCGGGTGCCGTCGCTGGCGGTGACGGCGTTGTCGAATCCACCGAAACGGCCCGAGTCGGGATTGTACGGGAGCCCGGTCCCGACCTGGTAAAAGGCGTCGCCCACGGCCCGAAGGACGGCGGTGCCGCTGGTGAGGCTGAACGTGACCCCAGGATC
>JBFWOK010000221.1:0-10246 GCA_050250555.1 Limisphaerales bacterium | reverse complement strand
AATCGAGCCGGTGCCCTGAGCCATCCACCCTCGCCACCTCCTCCCATCACCCAACCTTTGTTCGCGCAACCATCACCCGGTTTTCAAACCGCTCGTTTTACCTGGTGTCCTCACCGCTGCGCACAAAGATCACCCCTTGGCATGCCCGGGCGTGCCGTGTTACGCCCTGAATGGGGATTCTTTTCACGGGAGGGGGACGGAATGAGCACGCGTCGGCGTCGTTGCGCGCGGTCGACCGGGGTGAGCCTGGAGATTGCGGTCTTGGAGTACTTGCGGGAACTGGCGGACCGGTCGGAGCGGGATCGCAGTTTCTGCATCAACCAGATCGTTCGGGAACACGCCGAGCGAAATGGTCATCCCCTGACGCCTCCGCCCCTCCCGCCCGAGGTCCCAACTTCACGACGGGTGGAGGAGGGCTGAGTCATGGGAGCGCGTCCTGGGGCCGAAGTTCCCTTCAAGGGATTCCCCGACTTTCGGTCGAACGTCACATTCACGCCGATCCAGTTCTTCACGTTGGTCATTCCCCATGCCTCGCGGAGCGCGATCCGGATCGTCGCCTTCGTGCTTCGCCAACTCCTGGGCTGGGTGGACCGCGACGGAAACGTGTCGGCGAGCGAAGTGCGTTGTTCCTACCAGGATTTCATCGAGAAGGCCGGGGTGTCCCGCGACGTGATCGCCGAGGCGGTCCGGGAAGCCATCGATAGCCGGTACATCGTGCGCGTCGAGACTCCAGCCGCCAGTGAAGCGGGGAAGCCTGGGCGCAGCGGCGTTTACAGTCTTCGGTGGGACATGACGGGCCCGCTCACCCACAAGCCCCAGGAATTCCACGGCTTCTATTACCCACCGGCGGCGCTCGACCCCGGACCGCCCGGCGGAACCCATCCCCCACGGGCCCGCATCGCACGCATGAACGTGCCGAACGTGTTCTTCGACCACGTCATTCCGAACGAGCGACTCAGCGTGATCCGCGTGGTCGGGGCGCTCCTGTTCTACTCGATCGAATGGGGACCCGGTGGAGAACGGAAGCGATTGGTCACCAAGACCGTGACCGACCTCTCCCGATTGGCGCGCCTGGCTCGCTCGAAAACCCATGAAGCGCTGATGGCTGCCCGCGCCAAGGGCTACATTGACCAGGTCCATCGCGGCCACTACACCCCGGGACCGGTGCCCCACAGCACCGGGTCCACCTATCGCATTCGCTGGTGTCGCGAGGAGACGACGACGCCTTCCGCGCAGCGAACCAGGCCGGTTGCCGGCGGCGCCTGCCTCCGTCGATCCAGGAACGCCAACCTCCTGAAATCCCGTTCGCAAGACCCCGTTGTGCCGCGATTGGACCAGTCAGAAATCGGGGATTTGTCACCAGTCGGAAAAGGGGGATTTGACCAGTCAGAAACGAAGACGCCGGAGCAGTCAGAAATGGGGAACACCTTAATCCTAAAAGAAGAAACTAACTCAGTAACAACAACAACAGAGGCTGTTGCTGTGGAGGCCGCGCTGACGCCGCAACCGAAATCCGACAGCCAAACGGACTCCACGACCGCGGCCATTCGGTGCCTCCGCGAGGCGGGGTTCGACGCCCCCACGGCCCAACGGCTCGCGGCAAAAGCCTCTGTCGAAGTTATCCAGCGCCAGGTGGAATGGCTGCCACTTCGGAAGCCGAGCCGCAACCGCCTGGGCCTGCTGCGGCGAGCCATCGAGGAGGATTGGGCACGGCCCGAGGCGCCCGCACCGGCGGCTGACCTGCATCCGGGCGCCCGTACCTTCACCGGGCACTACTATGCGGCCTACCACGGTTTCGCGGGGCCCGCGGCCACGGTGGGCTTCGAGGCAGACCTGCTCGCGGTCAGCCAATTCCTGCCACGACTGCTCGCCCTCGACCCCGACGAGCAACGCCTCCCGCAATGGGGTACCCGGTTCGGAGAATTCATGCGCACGCGGCACCAGGGCGATGCCCGCGCGCGACCCAACCTGTCGTTAAACCTGGTGACCTACGGCGACCAACTGCTCCGAAAGGTTTCCGCCGAGGTCGCGACCCGGAACAAGCCGCAGCTCGCGGCCCACCGATCGGCGCACGAGGCGTCCCACACGGCGCCCTACCTGAGCTACCTCCGGGAACAGGAACGTCGGTTGCAGCAGGACGCGGCTTCGGACTATGCGTCCTTCCTCGAGCACCGGTGCTGCGAACGGAATCGTCGTCTTCAATCCGGCATTCAGATTTCCGCTTCGGGGCTTGCCCTCCTGGAGAGTGAGACAACCCGACTTTTCGCATTCGCCGCGTTCTTCGCCCGGCATCCGCGCACCCCGGTGCTCGGATTCTGGGAATGGGACGAACAACTCAATCCGGCCGGCCTGAGCCGGCGGCCAAACCAGGAGAGCCATTTATGAGGATCATCGCTGTCATCAACCAGAAGGGCGGGGTGGGCAAGACCACCACCAGCGTCTACCTGTCGGCCTGCCTCGCGCGGGCCGGCCACCCCACCCTCCTCATCGACCTCGACCCGCAGGCTCATGCGACCCTTGGCGTCGGGTTGGACCCGGACGCCCTGGATGGCCGGACGGTCGGCGAGGCCTTGCTCTCCGAGACCCAGGGATTGGCGTCGGTGATCACCGACACCTACCTCCCGCAGCTCAAGGTGGCGCCGGCGTCGCTGTCGCTCTCGAAAGCGGACTCGCTCCTGCACGCCCGGCACTTCCGGGAACAACGCCTCCAGCATGCGCTCGAAGGACTGGCCGGCTTCGACTACGTGCTGGTGGACTGCCAGCCCACCCTGGGCGTCTTGCCCGTCAACGCGATGGTGGCCGCCAACCATTTCCTGATTCCGACCCAGCCGTCCGGGTACGCCATCCGGGGGTTGGGCGACCTCCTGGAAGCGCTGCATAGCATCAAACGTCACCAACCCGGGTGGGACTACCGCATTCTGCTCACCATGGTGATGGCGCAGGCCACGGTGACCAACGACCGCGTGGATCGGGTGCTCGAACCGCTGCGGGAGCGCGTCCTGGAAACCCGGATTGGCCGATGCGAAGCCCTCAATCGTGGGCAGATGGAAGACCAGCCCAAGGACATTGCGACCCTGTTTCCAGGCAGCCGCGCCGCCCGGGATTACCAACAACTGACCGAGGAGATCCTTCGAATATGGCCATCTCACTGACCGACCGAATCGCCCGCCAAGCCTCGGGAACGACCCAACGCGCCTTCGATCCCATCGTGCGCGATGAACCGCGCCTGTTGGTGTTGCCGATGGCAGCCATCGACCCCGACCCGAACCAACCCCGCCGGGACTTGGGGGATCTCGCCGATCTGGCGCTCTCGATCCAGGAACATGGGCTCATCCAGCCGATCGTGGTCGAAGCGGTATCGGGCGAACGCTATCGCATCCTGGCGGGCGAACGTCGCTTTGCCGCATGCCGGAATCTGGGCTGGGAATCGCTTCCGTGCATCGTTCGCACGGTAGAAGAGCAATCGCGTTTGGCTCTCCAGATCATCGAGAACATCCACCGCAAGGCTTTGGACCCGGTGGAAGAGGCGCAAGCCCTGCGACGTTTGATGGACGAGTTCAACCTCTCGCAGGGCGAGGTGGGGAAACGGATCGGGCGGTCGAAATCAGCGGTCAACCAGAGCCTGCGGGCTCTGACCCTCCCCTCGGACATTCTCACCGAGGCCCAAGCGAGCGGCGTGGCCACCAAATCCGTACTTCTAGAGATCGCGAAGGAACCAGACCCGGAACGTCAACGGACCCTTTGGAATCAAGCCAAAGCCGGTGAACTCACCGTGCGCAAAGCCCGGGCCACTCCCCCACCCCCGCCCGAAACGACGATCAGAACCATCCGTATCGCCCTGCCTGACGCGACCGTCTGCGTGACGTTCCAGTCGGGAGAACCCAGTCGGCTGAGGATTGAGGCGATGTTGAGATCCGCGCTGGAACAGGTTGGCTCTGACAACTGGGAGTGAGGTCAGCCTTGCTCGCCAAGGATCCGGCCTGATTCGATGGAAATCCACGACCCGGTTCGAGTCGGGCCGAGCGAGGCTTCACGTTCCGTTTTGGTACTCAAAAAGGCGCTGATTTTGGGATTAACCCGGATAGCACTAGGGGATGACGTTGGTCACTCAACGAGGTGTTGCGCATTCCCATTCTGTGGGAATAATTTTCGCAGGGCTACCGGCCCTTGTGGACACGGGCTGTGTCACTCGGAGTCTGAACAAATAGCAGCCCTCTGTTCATCCTGAACTGCTATCGGTCAGTATTTGCCATAATTGCGTTTCCTTCTCTGTGCGTGGGAAGCAACTTAACGCAGTGCTGCAAATCGGGCACTGCCGAGAAAGGACCAGTCAATACGGCTGACTCCGATGCCGTGCTATCTTCACGCTTTGCATAACACGTCCTTGTGACTGGATAATCATTCCCTGCGGATTCGCGATCCCTCAACGCCTAGTAGCTCTGAAGAATTTCCGATCCTTTCCGTAATAGGGCTGAGGGTCGATCCACGGTTCCACGTTTGTGCTTATCAAGGTCTTCTCGGCTTCTACTATCCAAGGTCCTTGCAGAAAAGCGCTTGATTCAATCAAATATCGGTCGCCGGGGTTCCCTTTGACCCAGACGACGGCGCTCAGGGTGAGATAGCTATCGGCCGTGATTGGAGCCTGGGACGGAGTGTTCGTCACCGAACCTGATTTGGGCCAAATGGGTGTGAGTTCGGGCAAAGGGCCGGAAAATCGCTGTGAAAGAAACACTCGCGAAATGGGCAACCCGCGTCCAGTGGCTTCCAAGCTGAGGCCATCCTGATCATGGCGGACGCGCAACATCGATGGAACGGGCAGCCTGTCGGTGGCGACTATGCGATTCGATAATTCTTTAACGATGACATTCTGTGTGGTGTTGTTCCACGCAACCATATAGTCAGCATAAACATTGAAGCAGATATCCTCGTTTTCTGGTGTCCAGAAGTCAGAAAAATCGTGGATCTTGGCCCAGGTTCCCGAGGGTGGGTCATATTCGTAGAGAACAGCATCTGCAGTTTCGAGACTCTTGAGAGTCGTCATGTTGCTGTCGTTGTAGCCCCTGGAGATGATCCTGCCGTCCCATGAAACAGTAGCTAGGTGGAATCGGTTTTGGTCGATGCTTGACCAAGATTGGCCATCTTCGGAAATCAATACTTGGTATCGCGAATGGTTTGGGTGGTCCAACCCCATTGCCAGATACTGACCCCAGTGATGGGCGTACCAGACCTGCAAGAGCAGAATGCTACGTTCTTGGGTCTTCGAGTCTAGGATCGGGAACTGCTTCCATGAAGCACCCTGATCAATGGAAACGAGGCCGTAGGTCTCCATAAAGGCCCTCCATTCCGTTTGGGTGTTGATTAGGAGACGCGGTGGCACGTCAGACGGTAGAGGATATTTCTTGCCCAAATAGGAGATGGCAGTTTGTGGGGAGTAGATAATGCCTAGGGATGGAGTCCAAGAAACATTGGAGGGATCTCGGGTGGAGGACTCCGATTCCTCGGGGAGATATTGCCAGGGTTGAAGCGGTCGCGGGATACCTGCGTTGCTACCAATTAAGCCGAGCGAAGCGAATAAGGACGGCATAATCTTTCGAAGCATTAGGTACTTTGTGCTGAGTCTTTGGCGACAGTCAATGTATTGGTGGGCCGAGGATCATCCGCGGGCACATGGCAGGTTTGTAAGAGAATAGTCTTCTCCCGAGCGGCAGGTGCTCAGCGCTGCGCGGGCGACCCCTCACCTCCCACTGAGCCCTTCGAGGTCGCATGCGTGACGAAATCCCACGAATTCAGCGGCCTCCGAAGTGTCCAGCTCAAGGTGCTCGACTGGCGCCTGGCTGGCATCGTCGCCCAGAGGATTTCCCGTTCCGACGTCTGAACGGTGAATGTCCCACTGCGGTACTGGGAGGGGGAAGAAGGCGCGAGCCCGGTGTGGGTCCTCCGGGTGGGCCGTGGAACCGGGCTCGGCCGACATCGTCAGGCCGCGCGGGAAACGCGGCCTGAAGTTTTCCCACTCCGCGACGTGGCGCTCCGCCGAATGCCGCAACCTCGTGCCAGGAGGAACCTGTCACTGCGTTGCTTTCCCATTCGGCTCCGCTTCATCCACGTCGACTCCGCGTTCTACCGATTGGCCAGCCCAGGGGGCTGACTCTGTTGTTGCGTTCGCGTTCCCTGCGCGACGGGGGGTGGTCCAGACGGGGGCGAAACCACCCCCCGCCGCCCAGGGAATGCTTTCTTGGGGGAATCGGGGGGCATTTATCGATCGGAGAACCTCCTATGAACGTTTACGAAGTCGTGACCTCACGTGTTTTGAAACAGCTGGAAGCCGGCGTTCTGCCTTGGCGGAAGACGTGGACCACCGGCTTGCCCAAGAGCCTGGCCACCGGCCGGGAATACCGGGGAATGAACCTGCTGCTGCTGTCGTCCACGGAATTTTCCTCGGGGTATTGGCTGACCTACCGCGAAGCGCTGAAGCTCGGCGGGCATGTTCGGAAAGGGGAGCGCGCGACGCCCGTCGTGTACTGGAAATGGCGGACACCCGAGGAAATCCAACGGCTGATCCAGGTGAAAGGCATCGCCGATCCGGCGCCGTGTGTACCGTTCACCAGCGCGGTGTTCAACCTCGACCAGGTGGAAGGCGTCGAATCGCCTGCCGCGGATCAGCCCACGAAACCCGAATCGCGGTTGGCCCTCGCGGAAGGTGTCCTTGCGGGCATGCGCGATGCCCCGGAGATCGTGCACGGCATCACCCAGCAGCCCGCATACCAGTTCACACTCGACCGAGTGAGCATGCCGCACCTCGGCCAGTTCGAAGGCGCGGACGAGTACTACAGCACCCTTTTTCATGAGCTGGTCCACGCGACCGGGCACAGACGGCGGCTGAATCGGTTCGCGGAAGCGGAAGGGTACCAGATCGAAAAATACTCGATCGAAGAACTCGTGGCCGAGCTTGGCGCCGCGTTCTTGTGCGCCTTCGCCGGTCTCAGGAACCCCAGCACGGAACAGCTTCAGGCGAGCTACATCGCCGATTGGGCGAAGGTTTTCCGGGGGGATGTCCAGGTCCTGGGGCGGGCCGCCTCCGCGGCACAGAAGGCGGTGGACTTCATCCGGGGGACGGTCTTTGAGGAGGTTGCCAGCAAAGCAGCATAACGGCGGGCGGGCCTCCGGGAACGAGGCCCGCCCCCAAGCCACCCGGGAGCGTTGCGGAACTCCCCTTGCCTTCGACACCCGATGTGCTTGGGGGCAGCGGTCAAGCCGCGCAGGCAGCGCGGCTTGCAGGTCTTTGGCTCTGTGCCGCCGGGCATCTGCGCCAAGGCGCGAACGAACGCGATCGTTCTCAGTCCGATGACTTCGCCGCGCGGCCTTCGGCCCTGGGCGTCCGCTCAATGCTGAGGACGCAGCAGGTTGCCATGCGCCCTCGCTCGCCCTGCTGCACGACCCGCCCAACGGTCTGCTTTGCCAAACCAACGTACAGGGCGTGCAGGCCGCGGCCTTCGATGACGACCTCGTCGGTCTGGAACCGCATCGTGATCCGGGTCGGGGTGAACTGGATGCCTTGCAGCAGGTGGTACGGAAGGAAGAACCCATCCTTGGTGCGGTAGAACCGAACCCCATGGGCGCGATCCTCAGTCGTGAACGGTTGATCCAGCCCGGGAACCTGGTTCTCCGGATCGCCGCCGTCCGGCGACCGCATCGGACCTTCCAAAGTGGTGCGGAGCATAATCGGTCAGGCGGCGGCGCGAAGCCGTGCCGCCGGGCGTTGGGTGGGTTGGATGGCCATCGGTTCCACCAGCTCGGTGGCCGACAGTCGATCGGCGCGGCGTTGGACGACGTCGCTGAGGAATTCCTGGCTGTCGGTGTAGACCCGCACCTGCTCGCGACCCCGGGAACAACTGACGTAGAACTGGTTGAGATGGGCGGCCTGGAGAGTGTGCGAGTCCACCGCCACAAAGATGCGATCGACGGTGCGCCCTTGGGCGGCGTGGCTGGTGACGCAATAGCCGTGGGTGAAGGTTCGGAATTCCGCCGGAATCGTCCTTCCGTCCTGAAGGGCGATCGATCCGTCGGCGTTCAGACGCTGAACGGTGACCAGCTGGCCGTTGAATAGACGCTGGGATTTCATCGTGCCTTGGAGCAGGAGCGTGTCGCCCTCGGCGATCGGGAGTTCGACGGGTGTCGCCACCTCGTAGCAGGCGGCCTGCTTCTGGGTCACGGCAACGGCGGTGCCGTTGGCGCGGGTCGCATGAAGGGTTCCGCCTTGAATGCGCTGAATGACCAGGGTCTCGCCGGCCCGAACGGTCTTGGTCGCCCGGTGGAAGACCAGGGCCTGTTGGGCGCGGTAGTTTCGCGGATCCCGCTTCTGCGCCTGGGTCCACTTGAGCGCCCGGTACGTCAGGATGTTTGACTCCCCTCGCCCCAATCGCCCGGTCTGCTTCAAGCGCGCACGGATTTCCTCCGTGACCGCCGAGATCTCCCGCCAGGTCGGACTGACGATCAGCGCCGACTTCCCGAGCGCGATCGCTTCGAGGTAGTCCGACGCCAGGCACTGGTAACGTTCCTCGTCGGCGATTTCGCGAATCCCGCCCAGGCGTTTGAGGCGCACGAGGCCGTCCGCGCCGTCGCCGGCGGCGAAGGCGGCGATCGCCTCCCGGTACTCGGCATGAACCTGGCGGATGATGCCGTGCACGCCGACGCAGGCGAGGGCGCTCTTCTGTTCCAGGAGTCGCAAGGCGTCCCCGGCTTGCACACTGTTGTGTTGGCGGGTGTCCCCCGAAAGTAGGATGCGGCATTGATGCTCTTGGGCTCGCTCCAAGAGAGCCAGCATGTCGGCGGTGGCCAACAGGCCGGCCTCGTCGACAACCAGCACCCGGTCTCGGGATTCCCGCTGAAACCCTTCGTCCACCAGGTAGCGTTGAACCGTGGCGGTTCGGGTGAAACCCATGCCCCGAAGTTCGGCGACCGCGGCGCTCGTGGGCGCGAGCAGGAGGGCTTCGTGGTGCTGCTCGATCCCGGTCACGATCTCCTTCAAGAGGGTGCTCTTGCCCGTGCCGGCTCCGCCTCGCAGACCGATCACCCAGTCGGGAGCCTGAAGGATTCGCTGCAAGGCCAATGCCCGTTCAGAATTCAGGTGGGCCGGGGCAGGGAAGGTGGCGTTCATCGGCGCTTCCCGGCCCATGCCCTGGTTCACGAGAGCGATCATCCGGGACTCGCGATCGAGCATGGATTGGGTGGTCACCTTCCCGTCGACCTGAAGGAATTCCTCTCGGGCATCGAGGGCTGCTTCCAGGTCGGAGAGGGACAGGGTGCCCCGGCTGTAGGTCAGGGCTTCCTTCAGGAAGAGGGGACGCTCGACGACTGATCGACGCTCGAACAAGTGGTCGCGCGCGAAGTCGATGGCGGCGTCGACGGAAACATCCGGCTTGGGAACGGCGGCCGCGTTCCGGCCCGGAATGGCCTGGCGCAAGGTGGCCCGTTCCTCAGGGGTCAGTTGCTGGAGTTGAAGGCGTTGAAAGTCCTCCGGGGTGAGATCGTGGTTCTTTCGGTCGCGGGAGGTGTGCGCCACGGTGGCGCGCGCGTTATTGGACAGGGGCGCTCCCAGCTTCTTCTGGAGTCGAGCTTCCTCCTCCAGGATGGCGCGCCGACGCTTGCTGTATCGCGTGACGAGTTCCTCGCTGACGATAGCCAGTTCAAAGCCATGCTCGGTGGGGCGGATGGCGTAACCGATGTCCTGCACCCGCCGGGCGAGATCGTTCCGGTAGACCTCCGTGAAATAGGTCATCCATTCGAAAATCCGTTCCGTCTGGAGGGCTTTCCAACGGTTTTCCACCGGATCCCAGGTCGCATTGAAGACCACGTAATGGGTGTGCAACTGCGGGTCGAGGGCGCGGGATTCGCCATGGGTGAAACGAGCGGCGACGATCTCCCCGGTGATTCGTGTGTCATTCATGCCCTGGCGCCGAAGCCGGGTACCGGCTTCGTTCTCGATCAGCTTCATGGCGGCTTCGGCGGCGGCTTCATGGGCGGCAAACAGGCGCTCGTCCCCCATGGTGAGGGCCATGATTGAGACGCTCTTGGGCGGCGCGCAGTTGAAGTCGTGGTAGACCCGGCGATCCACCTCGCGATGTCGAACCGTGAGCTTCTCGCCGGTGAGCGGATACTGATTGTCGCAAAGCCGTTCGTAGGCTTGTTGGTCGACGGCGCTTCCTGGTTCGAGCCCCAGTCGTGCCGCCCCTTTTCCAAACCAACGCCC
>JBFWOK010000220.1:0-10246 GCA_050250555.1 Limisphaerales bacterium | reverse complement strand
TCATCTTCATCCTGTTCGCGTTCGAATACATCGCCGGCGGCCACATGTTCCCCCTCGACATGCTCCCCCCCGCCGTCCTCGCCCTCCTCGAACTCACACCGTTCCCGTACATGCTCTACTTCCCCGTCCAGGTTTACCTCGGCCGCGTCGCGGGCACGGACCTTCAAATGGGCCTTCTCGTCCAGGCCTTCTGGGTCGCGGCCACCTACACGCTCGCCCGCATCGTCTGGGGACGGGGTCTCCGCCACTACTCCGCCGTCGGCGGCTGAGCCGTCGTCTTCCCTTCCGTCGCTCGCATGGACCCCGCCGCCGCGCCATCGCCCCAGGCCGTCCGACCGCCGACCGGCTGGTCCCGGTACGCCGGAATCTACGGCGCCTTTCTGCGCAACGGCCTCGTCCGGGAAATGGGGTTCAAGATCAATTTCATCCTCTGGATCTTCGTCGAGCTCCTTTGGTTCGGACTCCAACTGGCTTTCATGGCGGTCATCTACAGCCACACCGACCGCATCGCGTCGTGGACGAAGTGGCAGGTCGTCCTTCTCGTGGGCACCAACCACTTCATCCAGCAGATCTTCACGGCGCTGTTCATGAACAACTGCGTCAAGCTCTCCGAGAATGTCCGGTCCGGGATGCTCGATTTCCTCCTGCTCATGCCCGTCAACGCGCGCTTCCTCATCTCGCTCCGGCACGTTGACTTCGGCGCCTTCGTGAACGCCGGCTCCGCGGCCGCGGTGATGGTCTATGCGGCGCGCCAGTTGCACCTCGCGCCTTCCCTCCCCCAACTCGCGGGCTTCGGACTCCTGCTGCTCGTCGGGCTTTCCGTCCATTACTCGGTGATGTACATCCTCGCCTGCATCAGTTTCTGGACGGTCCGCGCCCAGGGAATCGTGTGGGGCTACTACAACCTCTTCCAACTGGCGCGACTTCCCGACGAGGCCTTCCGAGGCGCCTTCCGGGCCGTCTTCACCTTCGCCGTGCCCGTCCTCCTGGTCACCAACGTGCCCGTCAAACTGCTCATCGAGAAGCTCTCGTCCCCATTCGAAATCCTCTGGCTCGTCGCCCTCAGCGCGGCGGTCTTCGTCGCGTCCGAAATCTTCTGGCGCTGGTCCGTCCGCCACTACGGAAGCGCGAGTTCCTGATCCATCCCATCCATCCCGCTATCCCGCCCCGCCGCGCCCCGTCGCCCCTTCGGCGGTCTGCCGCGGGGAACCCGCCCGCGGGTCAGGGCGCCGATTCCGGGGCGCGTAGCGTCGTCAGATACTCCACGAGATCGACCAGTTCCTGCCGGGTCAGCACGGAAGCCAAACCGGCGGGCATCACGGAAAGCTTCTGTCGCTCGCGCCGAACCACCTCCGACTGCTTCACCCGGACCGAGGCGCCGCCCGGCTGGCGAATCGCCAGTTCGTCCGGCGTCTCGCTCGCCAGGATCCCGAAGACTTCGTCCCCACCGCGCGTTTCAATGCTCCATCCCTCGTACCCGAAGGAGATCCCGGAACTCGGGTCGAGGATGGACTCATAGAGCGCCTGCCGTCCGAGCTTGGTCCCGATCTGGCTCAACGCCGGTCCGTAGTCGGTTCCGACGTCGCCCACCCGATGGCACTTTCCGCAGGACGCCCGTTCGCTCGCGAAAACCCTGGCGCCGCGAACCGCATCCCCGCGCTCACCCACCAGTTCACTCACGGAAGGCAGTTCGCCGCCGTCAGCGCTCCTCGGCGGCGGAAGGACCTTCGCGGCTTCCGCCCGGATTCCGGGCCACCGCGATTGCGCCAACGCCAGGCCGGCCGTCGTGCGGGCCGGGTCATCCAGACGGTCCTCGGCGCCGATCCGTAGGAGTTCGCGGGCACCCGACTCCGTCCGCGCCAGCCCGCGAATCGCCGTCGCCCGGGTCGTCGTGGAGGTTCCCTCCGCCAGAAGCGTTTCCACCAGAATCGGGACCGACCTGGAATCGGCGGAATCCGCGACCGCCTGCAGAAGCCCCGCCCGCCGGTCGGCATCCGCCGTCTTCAAGGCTTCGCCGATTGGCTCGGGCCCCGCGGAGTCGAGAACCAACCGAATCGCCTGCGTCGCGGACGGATCGCTCGGGTTCGAACCCGCCACCTCGAGCAACCCCTGTTCCCGCCCTTTCAACCCAAAGTCGCGGACGATCTCCACAAAGGCCGGCGTTCCCCGCGACGCGTCGAGCACCCGCGTCAGCGCGGCCTTCAAGGAGGGATTCGATTCGAAATCCATCCCCTTCAACCGTCGCAGAGCCTCCAGCGCGGAAGAACCGCCCGGACTCTTGCGGACGCCGCCGCCCGCCGGGGCCCCACCTTCCCCTGGGTGCCCCGCCTGAATTGGGTTTTGACCCAGGTCCGGACCGGGCGACTCGCTCACCCCGGTGAACGATGCTCCGACCCAACCCAGCACCAGCACCAGCACCAGCGTCAGTGTCAGTTTCACCGCCAGCCGCGACCTAAATCGCGCCCGGGCAGGCATCGCCAAGCCCCGTCCCGCATTCCCGGGCGCGTGCCCAGGTTGCCACCCGTGTCCAAACGTCCAGCGCATAAGTTGGCCCCATTAGCCAATGTCGCTACCCGGCTTGGCAATGCCCGAAACCATCGCGCCCCTCCACCGTGCCCGTCGGAATGCGAAAGGAAATCCGAGGGAAATCGGACTTGCGCGATTTCAAGGCCCCGCTATTGGTTGGCCTCACTTGGATCCACCCCGCCCAATGCCCGTGGGCAAAACGGACTTCGGAGACGAGGTTCGCAGGACGGGTGCCCGGCGAGGGTCCAGGCCATGAGCCCCAACTGTCAGTCATCAATCGGAAGTCATCATCAACTCACATCATCGCAGCCCCAAGATCCCATGAAGAAGATCATCGCACTGTTCGCCTCCGCCTGCGTCGCCCTCACCGCGTTCGCGGGTGAATTTCCCGACATCAGCATCGCTGAAGTGAAATCGGCCCTGAAGGCCAAGAAGATCGTGCTCATCGACGTGAACGGAAGTGACAGCTTCGGCAAGCGCCATGTCCCGACCGCCATCGACTTCGATGCGGTCGAGAAGGACCTCGCCAAACACCTTCCCGCCGACAAGGACGCGCTGATCGTCGCCTACTGCGGCGGACCCAAGTGCAAGGCCTACCAGGCGGCCGCCACCGCCGCCGAAAAGCTCGGCTACCGGAACATCAAGCACATGTCCGCCGGAATCTCCGGATGGGTCGACGCCGGGGAAAAGACGGAAAAGGCGAAGAAGTAGTTTTCCCCTCCTTCAATTCAACGGGATCGTCCGCATCGCGGCACGAACCGGATCTCAGGCGCCCTTCCAAGGGCGCCTTTTTTCATTTTCACTTTCGGACGCTCATTCCACGGCATCCGTATTCCCGATCCAAGGGGCCCGATGAATGGAGGGCTCGCGGCGGCGCCGGGACCGATGACACCCCGATCCGCTCCGATCCGGCAGACGGCCCGGCGGCCGAGTGGCTGCGCGCCGTGGCTCCCGATCGCGCTCCATCGCGCTCCATCGCGCTCCGATCCATCACCAGCCCGCGGGAAGATCCGACAGTGTCCCCCCGAGAACCTGCCGGATCCGATTCCGCTCTTCGCGCGGAATCTTCGAACCCGGACCCTCTCGCGGTTCCTCCTCGTCGCCCCTTAGCAGACTTCCCAATCGGCGGAGGATCCGGTCCTTCACGATCCGTGGCAGACCGTCGAATGCGGAACTGTGAATCATGAACGAGCAGCGATGCTCGAAGAGCCGGGTCTTCAGGTTCAAATCGCGCAGGGACCGCCCTTCCACCTTCCGTCCCCCCTTCCGGAATTCCTCCAGGAATGCCGGGTCCCCGGAAATTCCTCCCTCGGGCAACGCGACTTCGTCCTCAAAAAGGAGGTACCGGAAGAGTTCCTCTTCCGCCATTTCCAGGGACGCCGCGTGCTCCGCGGTCAGTTGGTCCAAACCTCCATCCTCGTCGGCGAAGGCGCGCGCCCGGTACCCCAGGGCCACCGCGCGATTCACAAATCCGACCTGGTGCTCGTGGACCGCCTGCGCCAGGAGGTCGCTCGTTGCCGCCGGATACCGATCGAGATCGACCTTATCCCGGAGGAGGTTCGGGATCCGGGTCAGCACGCCTTCGAAGGATCTGCCCACGGTGTTGGCCCAGTGGTTGGTCCAGGCGCCGGCGCCCGTGAGGTACCATCCTCCGAAACGATCCTCCCACGGGATTCCGTGCCCGCTTTCGCCCCGCCGAAAGGAATCGAGACTGCCCCCGCTCGGGCCGGGCACCACGGATTTCACCAGCAATCCCGGCACGTGACCGGTGTCCTCGCCCGCATGGCAGTTCATGCAGCGCGTGGCGCGCTCCACCCGGATCGGCGCATCGCCCCGCGGAATGTCGAAGATATAGAACACGGCCCCCAAATCCCGATCCAACGCCGCCAGTTCGAGACGTCCCCCTGGGACATATCCCAGGTACAGTTCCTCGTTGAAATAGAGGGCTCTCGGATTCGAGGGCGTGATCCGGCTCAGTTGAAGGCTCGTCGTCGAAAAGACCAGCATCTGCGACGAGACGGGAATCCCGAGTACCGAAAGAAGGCTCACGACGAACGCCTTCTCGCCACCGGCTCGATCGAGCGGGATCCGACCGGACTCCAAATCGTCCTTCATTCGGGTGAACCGGTCCGTGGGAGCGCGCTCGAAATACGAGTGGGGAGGGTCCGAAAATCGACGGGGCGCTTGCTCCGCCTCCACAGCCGCATCGGTCGACGAACCCGGCCCGGCCAGGCAGACCAGCATCACCGTCCAGACCGGACGACCCCCGCGAAAAATGCGCGACATCGCGCCCAATCTACGCGGGCTCAAATTGCAACGACAAGCTCCCACCCTTGGGCTAGGCTCCGCGCTCCCGTTAATCCCCGGGGAGAGCGGAAGCCACTCGACGTTGCGAACCGACCCTCCCGGACCGCCAGCCCATCCATGCCCGATCCACAACGCAGGAGCCATCCCGTCTTTCGCGGACTCTGGATCTTCGCGGGACTTGTGGCCTGCGGCCTCGGGTTCCTCGGGATCCTCCTGCCCGGAATGCCAGCGACCGTCTTTTTCATCGCGGCCGCGGCCTGCTTCACGCGGGGTAGCGATCGGCTCCTTCACTGGGTTCTCAACCTCCCCCGCGTCGGCTCCCTGGTTCGCGACTACCGCCTGGGCCTCGGAATGCCCCGATCCGCCAAGGTGTGGGCCAGCGTCACCATGGCTGTCTGCGTCGGGTTCAGCATCGCGAAGTTCCCGGAGGTCTGGCAGGGCCTCCTCGTCGGCCTCCTCGCCGGCTGCGGAGCGCTCTACATCTGGTTCCGGGTTCCCACCCGGGCTTCGTTCGAGCCGGCTTCCGACCCCGTCTCCGCCTCCAATTCCAATTCCACTTCCCCATCCTCGTCCCCGTCCCCATCGCCCCACCCACTTCCCGGCGGTTCCTCCACCACCCGCACGGAACAAGACATCGCGCGACACGATCCATCCTGGCGCAACTCGTGAGCCACGATCGTTTCAGCACCCGCCGACGCTGTCCGGATCCATCCACTTTCACCCCTTCCGCCGCGGCGGATCAGTAATAGGACTCCCCGCCCGGGCCGAGCAGTGTGAAGATCGAACGGATCAGCGCGTGTCGGGCGATCCACCTGCCAGGCGACAATTCCTCCGAGTCGCCAAAGGATCTCCACGGCGCTCCGCGCCATCGGTTCGCGGCAAAAGGACCCACCGACCCTGCCGCCGCCAGCTTCTCCATCGCGGCCCGGCTCGCGGGCAGGGCAAGCAGTTCCTTGGGCCACGGAAGTGCCCGACGATGGGCCGCCTCCAACGCATTCCACATTCCCCGAAGGTCGCGGACGCGTTCCATGTCGCTCCAGGCATGGCGTCGCAAGGGATCCAGACGCAGAATCTCGAAGACGATCTGGTCCCTCTCCTCGCTGCGGAGGCGATAGGATCTGCTGATCTCTCCCAACCGAACCCAGGCGTTCAGGTAGTCCGGATCAAGTTCCAGCGCCCGTCGAAAATGGGGAATGGCTTCCCGACTCCGACCTTGCTGGTCACGTAGGTACCCGAGCAGGTAGTGAACCCGCGGGTTGTTGGGCTTCTCCAAAACCAGGCGCGAAAAGACCTTCTCCGCGGCGTTCTGCGCGGGAACAGCCCCGAACGTCCGCTCGCACCCGAAACAATGACTCTCGACCCGACCGAAGCTCTCCGGCATGAGCTCGAACGCCTTCTCGTAGTGACGCGCCGCCAGCTCATGCTGTCCCAGGTCGGACAACTGGACCGCCAATCGCGACTGAACGCAGTAGGCGTCGGTGAACTTCTCCAGGGATTCCTGGTACATTGCGACGGCGCGGGTCAGAAGCCCAGCGCCATGGAAGTCGTCCGCCCTCTCGCTGAGCCGGATCGCCTGAACCGCTCCCCGAAGCAGATTCGCCTCCGCCATATCGCCCCGCGCGGCCCGGATGTCGGCGAGCACCGCGTAGACCCGCATGCGATCGCCCTTCCCCTGTTCCCCGTCGCTTGGATCGATGCGCACCGCCTGACGGGCGGCCGCCTCCGCTTCCTCGAGCCGCCCCATTTGGAAAAGAAGCGATGCCTTCCAGATCAAGGGTCGTTCTTGAAACGGATCGCGGGCGAACAACTCATCGAGTCGCGGGAGCGCATCGTTCCCGTCCATTTCGACAACAAGTTCGAAAGCACGGTCGTCGTCGGGATAGCGATCCAGCATGTGCGCGATCACGCGCCGGGCCTCCTCCCGGCGCCCCGCCCTCAGGAGCGCGGACGCGGCGGCGGCGGCGAAAGGGTTTCGGCCGATCTGCGCGCCAACCCCGGAAGCAAGGAATGCCCCACTGAATCGAGCGGTCTCCCCAAGCGGTCCAACCATCGAAACCAAATCCCCCGCACCCCAGTCCGGCGACGTCTCGAGCAGGATCAGGACATCCTCATGGCGACCCACGCGATGGTAGAGCTCCACCAGCATGGCCAGAAGGTCCCGAGCCCGGTCTGGATCCGAGTATCCACCAGGACTGGTTTCCACGGACTGCCTCACGGCCTTTCCAAGGACCGCCACCAGCGCCTCTTCGGCGTCGGCGAACCGACCCACTTCGATCAGAACCGCGATCCTCGAGCGAAAAAGTTCCTGGTCCAGATAGTCATTCCCGGTTTCGGATGGATTCCTCGACATCGCCTCGAGTCCTTCGGTCACCCAGGCGGGACGCTCAAGAAGGATGCCCAGACGCGCGAGAAGGAGCCTCGGATCGACCTGTTCCCCCTGATCCCCCGAATAAAAGGGATCGGCATCGGATCCCGCGTCGGGGTTCGCGCCACGGTCGGCGACCAAGGCACGCAACTCTGTCACGGCCTCGTCAACCTTGTCCGCCGCTAAAAGCGCAAGCACTAGGTTTCCTCGAATGGAACGTCCCAACGCTCCACCCAGTTCCTGGTTCGACACGACTCCCCGCGCCAAATCCAACATGCGATCGGTGTTTCCGGTCTTCGCGGCCACGCTCAGGTAGACCCTCCAAAAAGGCAGCTTCGGATTCCGCTTGAGCAAATCGTAAAGAAAACTGTCGAGCGCGTTGGAGTACCCAGCGCGCTCAAGCGCGCGAACGGCCGTCGTCTCCATGGCCGCGCCACCGGTGCCACCGACCAGCGTCTCGGCGAATCGAGTCGCGTCGTCCAATCGCCCCCGCGCGATCAATCCCATCAGATAGTAGCTTTCAGCCAAGCGTCGGCCGCGGTTGTCCCCCTCACGCTGATTCCGCAGCGCCTCGATCGCATCCGCCACGTCCTCGGGCTTTGGAGCATTCGTCGCTCGGAACTTGCGGTCCAAGGCCTCGAAAAGCGCCGTGGCTTCCATGCCCTCGGCGAGTTCCCATCGCGGAACTTTCAATTCGTCGACGCACGCCAGGACAAGGGCCCGCGCCAGCGCGAGCGTCTCGGCCCCTTCCACCACCAAACGCGATGCGCTCGATACAAGGGCGCGCTTGAGAATCGGAGTCGCCCTCTCCTCGCCCACCAGGGCGACAAGATCGGGAATGGCAAGCCCGCCGTATCGGTTCCAACTCTCCCCGCCGCCCTCCACCCGACGCAACCGCCGTTCCAGCGCCGCCAGGATCACCCCGGGATCATCCGCCTGCGACTCCACAACGTCCTGGATCGCCCCAAGTGGCTGAAGCAACCCACTTGCCGTCGCGGGTTCCGCCTCCAGGATCTTCTTCTCCAGTTCCTCCATCAGACCCACCATCGCGGGGTAATCCCCGGTCAGCGTCGACGCGAGGAACCGCAGGCCGTAGCCGCGACGGTCCCCGAGGGACGCCGGCTGGGGGCGCTTCTCGATGGCTTCCCGAAGGGATAGCCATGCCTGCGGGGGCGGCAGCGCAAGAGCCAAAAGTTGGGTCGGGACATCTCCTTGGGAACGGATCAACCGCAAATCGGAAGGGGACAGCCCAACCAGACGATCCAACAGGGAGAGCCAAGCCTCCGCCGCGTCCTGTGCTGCCATCGTTCGAATGGCCTCCGCCAGCTTGGCGGCATCCGTTCTCCACGCCCCGGCTGGGCCTTCGCCGCCGTCGACGCCGTTGGTCGTGCTCGCCAAGTCGGCTATCCGCTTCAACGCGGTCGCCGCCCCTTGGATCGCGTCCGCCGCGGACACCTCCCGCCCCCCAGCAAGCATCCCGATCAACCCCAGAACAAGTATCGGGACCCCGCTCCATCCAGGGATGCCGCCGCGGGCTCGTGGGGAACGCGAAAAACTTGCCGGGCGGAGGCAGCGAAAATTCATGGCAGGCAGCTTGGTCGGAGTGCTGAGGGGGTAGCCCACGCGCGATCCGATTGCAAATGGGAATCTCCCGCCCGCAAGCGCCCTCCGAACTCCGGAATCTCCGTGAACGACGGCTTCCGCCCTTTGCCGCATTCACTCGGCGAAGACCCGGCGCAGACATGGATCGGTGGCGAGAAGAACTTCCACCTCCGCCACGCAATCCCGGGTCGAAAGCACGGTGTGGAATTCGTGTTTCAACGCGGGAGCGATCCGCAACGCTTCGATCCACTCCCGACGCGACAACGGCTCGTCACGGAATGCGTCCCAGAATCGGGTGCTCTCGAACAAGGCGCTGATCAGCTCCGTTCCCTGATCCTGAAGAAGGCTGACCAGGTAGGTCGCCACCCCGACCTGCAGGCCATGGAGGCGCGGTGCGCGGCTCAACCCGTCAAGCGCGTGGGAGATCAAATGCTCGCTGCCGCTTGCCGGACGGGAGGATCCGGCGACCTCCATGGCCACCCCATTCAGCATCAGCGCGTTCGCAAGCAATGCTTCTCCCTGCGGATCTCGCACGGGGCGACCGACAAATTGGTGGACGGTGGCGTCCGACAACAGCGCCGCGAAATCATCGAGCGCGGTCCCCCGCGCGTGGAAGGCCAGCCTCCAATCGTGGACGGCGGTGACCTTCGAGACGAGATCGCCGACACCCGACCACCAGAGCGGCACCGGGGCCGCGTGCGTGACCTCCGTATCGACCACGACGCCGAACGGCATGCGACTGGGTAGAGAGCGCTTCCGCCCGCCGAGCGTCAGGCTTGATTGCGGGCTGCAGAAGCCGTCGTTCGAGAGCGATGTCGGGATCGCGATGTACGGGAGCCGGGACAGGAACGCGACGTACTTGGCCGTGTCGAGAGCCTTGCCTCCACCCAAGCCGAGGACGGCGTTCGTACCGGCAGGCAGCTCGGCGAACGCCTCCTGAGCCTGCTCGAAACTACCCTCTCGGATCGAACGGGTGCCGAGGATCTCGATGCCTTCTCCGACGAGTGAATCCGCGAGTCGACGCGGGATTGCGGGAGGCAGGCCGTGGCTCGCCAACAGGAGCACCCGGGTGAGTCCGTGACGGCGGGTGTACAGGCCTACGCGGTCAAGGGCGCCCGGTTTGATCCGCACAAGCGTTGGGATGCGAATCTGACGCGGGGTGTGCATGCCCGCATGGTGAGCCGACTCAAATAAAAAGACAGGTCTTTTATTGTTGATCCCGGCGCGGGCGGGCGGCACCGTCCCGGGTCATGGCGACGCCGCGCCTCAAGCTCCCTGCCGATCGATCCACCGCCTACTACCACTGCATCTCCCGCGTTGTCGACCGGCGCTTCATCTTCAACGACGCCGAAAAAGACCGCTTCGTCGCCCTCCTCCGCGAATGCGAGCAGTTCTGCAGGGTCCGCGTCCTCACCTACTGCATCCTCTCCAATCACTTCCACCTCC
>JBFWOK010000219.1:0-10545 GCA_050250555.1 Limisphaerales bacterium | reverse complement strand
AGGAGAAGTCCGCGCTCCTTCCCTCAAATCCACTTCACGCCCTTCGTGCCCTGTGTGGTGATTCCCCCGATCGTGGTCGCGTCCGCATTCCCCAGTTCCGACGCCCGAACGCCGCCTCGGCGCCGATCCTGATCCTCCTCGGCCTCTGTCTCGCGCTGGTCGCTCCCGCCCAGGAACCCGCCCCGGAATGGATCTGGGCCGCTCCCGGAAGCGCTGGTGAATCGCCCGACACCGTCTGGTTCCGCCGCTCCTTCACCACGCCGCCCTACAACTGGAATGCCCGCCTCACCGCCGTCGTCGAAGGCACCGCCGAGATCTACCTGAACGGCAAACGCGTCGCCTCCTGCGATCAACCTTCCCAGCCGGTGCGCGCCGAGGTGTCGATGAACCTCAACCAGGGCCCGAATCTCATCGCGGTCCGAGCCTCTCGCACGGCCGGTGCCCCCGGAAATCGCCCCGCCGCGCTCCTCGTTCACCTGAATCTCGGTGGCTCCGAAACCCGACAGCTCGTCACCGACACCAACTGGCTGGTCGTTGAAGGGGAGGTTCCCAACTGGAACAAACCCGGCCTCGACACCGCCGCATGGAAATCCGCCCACGGTCTGGGCCCCCACGGGAGCGCTCCCTGGGGCGACGTCCTCGCCCGCGCATCCGCCGCACCCGCCGCCTCGCTCAAGCTCCTGCCCGGCTTCGAAACCGAACTCCTGCGCTCCGCGCAACCCGAGGAAGGCTCCTGGGTTTGCCTGGCTTTCGATCCCCAAGGCAGGGCTTACCTTTCGCCCGAGGGCGATTCCCGACCGCTTCTCCGTCTCACTTTCGATCCGAACGGAAAAATCTCGCGCGTCGAACCCGTCGCCGCCCCGATCCGCTTCGCCATGGGCCTCCTGTTCGCCCACGGGCACTTGTACGCGAACGCCAAGGGACCTTCAGGGTCCGGCCTCTACCGCCTCACCGATGCGAATCACAACGACCGCTTCGACGCCGACGAATTCAAACTTCTCAAGTCGTTCAAGGGCGGCGGTGAGCACGGCTATCACGCGCTCGCCCTAGGACCCGACGGCCGAATCCATGTGCTCAACGGCAACGGAACCCGGCCGCCCGAGGGATTGGCTCCCACGTCGCCCTACCGCCACTTTGGCGAGGACCTGCTCTCTCTGAATCCGGACGAGTTCACCCGCGCCGGCGGAGCGCTGGCTCCCGGTTGTCAGGTTCTTCGCACCGATCCCGACGGCGAACATTGGGAACTGGTCGCCGGAGGAATGCGCAATGCCTTTGGTTTTGACTTCAGCCCCGCGGGCGAACTGTTCGCCTACGACAGCGACAACGAGTGGGATTGGGGCACCCCCTGGTACCGGCCCAACCGCCTCGTCCATGTGGTGTCCGGCGCCGAGATCGGCTGGCGCGACGGAACCCGCGCCTGGCCCGACACCTATCCCGATCAGGTCGCCACCGTCGCCGACATCGGAATCGGCTCACCCACCGGCGTGAAGTTCGGCACGCGCGCCCGTTTCCCCGAACGCTACCGTCGCGCGTTGTTCGTCCAGGATTGGTCTTACGGCCGCATCCTCGCCGTCCACCTCGAACCCAGCGGCGCCACGTTCCGCGGCACGTTCGAGGAATTCGTCAAAGGTCAGCCTCTCAACCTCACGTCCCTCGACTTCGGCCCCGATGGCTCGATGTACTTCACCACCGGCGGCCGCGGCACCCAGTCCGGATTGTACCGCCTCCGCCACACGGGCGACCTTCCCGCCTCCGAACACGCCATCGAAGAATCCACCGACCCGGGAACCGCCGCGCGAGCCCTCCGACACAGCCTCGAACGGTTCCACGGCCACGAACATCGGGACGCCGTCGAAGCCGTCTGGCCCCATCTCGGAAGTTTCGATCCCGCGATCCGCTTCGCCGCGCGCGTCGCCCTCGAATCACAACCCGTCGAGCGCTGGGAGCCCCGCGTTCTCGCCGAAACCAACGCCACCACGGCCCTCACCGCGCTCCTGGCCCTCGCCCGCGTCGGCCCGGCTTCGTCGCAACCGGGCCTGCTCAAAACACTCGCGCGCTTCCCGCTGTCCACCCTCGATGAATCCCATCGCCTCCTGAAATACCGCGTCATCGAACTCTCCTTCCTGCGCCAGGGACGACCCGCGCCCGAGCTGGTGGGCCTCGCCATCTCGAAACTCAGCCCCCGCTTCCCGGCTCCCACCTGGGCCGAGAACCGCGAACTCACCCGCCTCCTGCTCTGGCTCGAAGCGCCCGACACCGTCCCCCGCGTGCTCGACCTCCTGGATCAAGCTCCCTCGCAGGAACAGCAGATCCATTACGTCGGCCAACTCCGCAACGTCCGCGCCGGATGGACCCCGGAACTCCGCCGGCGCTATCTCCGCTGGTGGCTCCAGCCGCGCGATCACCTGCAACGCCCCGCCTCGCTCCTCCACTGGTTCCACGACGTTGGCCGACAGTATGTCGACGGCGCCAACCTCGACCGTCTCCTCGAGGGTTTCCGCCGCGACGCCATCCAGGCGATCCCCGAGTCCGAACGGGGCGACTACCGGGATCTCACCGAACCACCCCAGGTCGGCGCCGTGCGCATCGCCACCGAACCGCGGACGTTCGTCCGCGACTGGACCACCGCCGACATCCTTCCCTTCCTCGACCAAGCGTCGTCCGGCAGGAACTACGAGCGGGGGCGGCGCGCCTTCATCGACGCCCAATGCTACGCCTGCCATCGGTTGGGCCAGGCGGGAGCGGGGATCGGCCCGGAACTTACCGCCGTCGCCAGCAAGTACGGACGCCGCGAGATCCTCGAATCCCTCCTGGAACCCTCCAAAGCCATCAACGAGCAGTTCCGGAACGTCCGGGTCTTTCTCAGGGACGGCGACGATCTCACCGGTCGCCTCGTTCTCGATTCCAACGACGAGTTGATCGTCGAACTCGACCCGCTGGCCCAATCCCGACGGACCCTCTCCCGCTCCCACGTGGATCGAATCGAACCCTCCCTGATCTCCCCGATGCCCGAGGGATTGCTTCAGGGACTCCAGCGCGACGAGATCCTCGATCTCATCGCCTTCCTCGAAACCGCCGGCAACCCGGATGCGCCGGCGTTCCACCCCGGAGGAGTCAGGTCCACGGATTGATCACAACGAGATTCCCAGATCATTCGGAACCCGCATCGGGCCGTATCCAGCCGCCTTCCGCTTTCCAACTCGCTCGGAATGGCGAATCCCGAGGTCCCTCCTCGGCCGATCTTGCCCGCCCCTCCCCGCGCACCCAGACTCCGGCCCCATGCCCACTCCCGCGCTCTCGCCTCTTTGCGTTGCGTCCATCCAGATGGAATCCCAACCGGGCGACAAAGAGGCCAACTTCAAGACCGTCGAACGGTTCCTTGCGTCGGCGGTCGCCCAGGGCGCGCAGCTCGTGGTCTTCCCCGAATGCTGCGTTTCCGGCTACTGGTTCATGAGGAACCTCACGCCGGATCAGTTGGGCCAACTCGCGGAACCCATCCCCGACGGACCCAGCACCCAGCGCCTCATCGCCCTGGCGCGGAAACATCGGGTCACCGTCGGCGCCGGTTGGGTCGAGACCGGGCCGGAGGGGGGCTTTCACAACAGCTATGTCGTCGCGCTCCCCGACGGCACGTACCACCGACATCGCAAACTGCACTCCTTCGAGCACGAACTCATGCGCGGTGGCTCGGAGTTCACGGTCTTCGATCTCCCGGGTGGTTTCCGGGCGGGCGTCCTGATCTGCTACGACTGCAATCTCATCGAGAACGTCCGGCTGACCGCCCTGCTCGGCGCCCAGGTTCTCATCGCCCCGCATCAGACCGGCGCCGTGCGCAGCCGGAATCCGCATCTGATGGGCCTCATCGAGCGCTCCGTCTGGGACCGCCGCCACGCCGATCCCGAGGCGATCGAACGCGAATTCCGCGGCGACAAAGGCCGCGGCTGGCTCATGCGCTGGCTCCCCAGCCGCGCCCATGACAACGGCCTATTTCTCGTCTTCAGCAATGGCGTTGGCGTCGACGACGACGAGATTCGCACGGGCAACGCGATGATCCTGGATCCCTACGGCCGAATCCTTGTTGAAACGTGGGAGGCGGCCGACGCGATGGTCGTTGCCGACCTCGATCCATCCCTCCTTCCCGAAGCCACCGGAAACCTCTGGATTCAGGCGCGCCGCCCGGAACTCTACGGCCCGCTCACCGTTCCAACCGGCCGTGAACGCGACACGCGTTCGATCAAGTTCATGGAGTGACCATTCTCCGGCTTCCACGAGATCCGTGTTGCCCCCGGTTGATTGCCAGGCCTTCTCCCGAGGCCCGATAAGCGCTGGCGCCACGGGTTCCGCCGCCTTTTCCGTCGCCTCCCCCCGCCAACCTTGCTCTCCTCCTGCCCACCGGATTCCACCGCCATCATGAGTTCTCCAGGACGCGTCAAAGTCGGGATCATCGGATCCCAGTTCCAGGCCGACATCCACGCCGAATCGTTCCGCCTCAGGCCCGACGAAGCGGAGGTCGTCGCCGTCGCCTCACCCACTCCCGGCAACGCCGAGGCCTTCGCCAAACGCCACAAGCTTCCCCGGTGGTTCACGGACTATCGCCAGATGCTCGCCGAACCCGACATCGAAATGGTGACCATCGCCGCCCCGAACGCGCTGCACGCCCGGATGACAGTCGACGCCGCGAACGCGGGCAAACATATCGTCTGCGAGAAACCCTTCTGCATGACCCTGGAGGAGGCCGATCTCATGATCGACACCTGCCGCGAAAAGGGCGTTCTCCTGATGTACGCGGAGGAACTCTTCTTCACGCCGAAGTACGTGAAGGCGAAACAAATGGCCGACGACGGCGCCTTCGGCCGCATCTACATGGTCAAGCAGAGCGAGAAACACTTCGGCCCGCATGCCCCCTGGTTCTGGGATGTCACCAAGTCGGGCGGCGGCGTTCTCATGGACATGGGCTGCCACGGGATCGCGTTCTGCTACTGGTTCCTTGGCCGACCCCGGATGAAGAGCGTGCTCTGCCACCTCGGCACGTATGTCCACGCCGACAAGACCCAGGGCGACGATGATGCCCTCTGCGTCATCGATTTCGAGAATGGCGCCAAGGGCGTGGTCGAGGACAGCTGGGCGCGACGCGGCGGCATGGAGGACCGCATCGAGGTCTTCGGGGAAGGCGGGTTGACCGTGGCGGATCTTCACATGGGCAACGCCCTTCCGACGTACAGCGAGTACGGGTACGGGTACGCCGTCGAGAAGGCCCCGACCACCAAGGGCTGGACCTGGCCGGTGTTCGAGGAGCTTTGGAACTACGGGTTCCCGCAGGAGATGCACCACTTCGCCCGCTGCGTTCGCGGCAAGGAGTCGCCCCAAGCCACCGGCGAGGACGGGCGCGTCGTGCAGGAGGTCCTGTTCGCAGCCTACCAGTCCGCCGGGATCGGCGGCCGGGTGAAGCTCCCGTTCGACGCCCGCGGCGTGGCGCGCCCCATCGACCTCTGGCTTTCCCAGCGCGACAAGGCCTAGCGCCCCCCTCGAAGTACGGCCGTTCTTGGCCGGCATTCATACGGCACGACGATCCGATCCCACGGCCGAACGTCTTGCGCTTTCCCGGGACGACTCCAACCTCCATCGGTCGTATGAATCCGAAGCGCCGCCGAAAGCCGGCCCCCGTCCCGACGTCACGGCCTCCCGTCGAACGGATGCTGCGGATCCACGCGGCGCTGCAATCCGGCAAGTACCCCAACGCCACGCAACTCGGCGTTGAACTTGAAGTCTGCACGAAGACCATCCGCCGTGACCTGGACTTCATGCGGGACCGGATGAACCTGCCCCTCGAGTTCAACCCCGCCCGCAACGGCTACCATTACACCGAGGAAGTCGACGCGTTCCCGACGCTCCAGATCAGCGAGGGCGAACTCTTCGCCCTGCTCGTCGCCGAAAAGGCCCTTCAACAGTATCGCGGCACGCCGTTCGAACAGCGCCTCGTCACGGCCCTCAAGAAACTCGAACGCTCCCTCCCCGACACCGTCTCCCTCAACCTCGCCGAGTGGGATCACGCCATCAGTTTCCGCACGAGCGCCGAACCGATCGTCAACGCGCCCGTGCTCGAAACCCTCGCGGACGCCATCCAGCACCGGCGGCAATTGCTTCTCGCGTACCGCAAGCCCGGCGCCCGCGCCACCGAGAACAGGACCGTCGATCCCTACCACCTCGCGAACGTCAACGGCGACTGGTACCTCTTCGCGTTCGACCACCTTCGCCAGGCCATCCGCACCTTCGTCCCCACCCGGATCGCATCCGCCGATCCCACGGGAAAGACCTTCCCGAAGCCCGCGCGCTTCGCCCTGGAGAAACAGCTCCGCGACAGCTTCGGAATCTTTTCGAGGGACGGCGACTACCGCGTTGTTCTGCGGTTCGACGAACCCGTCGCCGACTACATCCGGGAAAAGCGCTGGCACCCCTCGCAGGAACTCAAGGACCTTCCCAAGGGCGGCGTCGAACTCCGACTCCGCCTCGGCAGCCTCGTGGAGATCCAACGCTGGCTCATGGGCTGGGGCGGCCATGTCCAGGTCGTCGAACCTCCCGAACTCGTCACCGGCGTCCGCAACGCCGCGAAGTCGCTGGTGGAACGGCACACGGCCTGACCGCGTCGGAATTCCCGTGCAGCCGTTCAAGACTCAGGATGGTCCAGCAAGTCCTTCAGCCGCGAATCCAGCGGTTCGGGCAGGCTCTCGCACCAGGAGGCATCAATCAGACCCAGTTCGAGGAAATCCCGAAGATGTGTCCGGTCGCGGTCCCGAAAGCTGGTCAGCTTCATCCGAACCAGCGCGGCCAAGGTCACCAACTGAAAGCCCCCGGCCGGCTCGGATTCCGAGACATCGGGTGCCGGATGAACGCTGTCGGGGCGGACCTTCTCACCCGCCCGCACAACGTGCAGCGCATCGCGCACGGTCGCGGTCGGCCCATCGAGGAACACGTCCATCCCGACGGGCATTCCCAGGCCGGCGATCCTGCGGTGAATGAACCCCGCATTCTCCAGCGCCCGACGCGCGGCATCGAGGTCCGCGGGCCGCAGGAGGACGTCCACGTCGCGCGTCGTTCGAACCGCCGACTCATCCACCCGCGAGACATGCGCCGCGACCGCGTTCCCTCCCACGACGGCGTAGGGAACTCCGGCCAGTTCCAAGGCACGAGCCGCGCGCACGAGGCGTTCACGGACCTTTTCCACGCCGCGGATCATCCGCTCCCAGGACACCGGACCCAAGGTCGAAGCGGGATTCGTCATGGCTCCCGTGGAATCAGCTTGCCCATCGCCACCTTCCCTCAACGGCCCACCACGCGGACCACCGCCGTCGCGCCCGGGTGTGGATCCGTGATCATCGGCTCATACCGGCCGCCGAGGTGGTCGGCCAGAAACCGCTCCTCGCGCCCCTGGAAGTCGATGCGATTCTCGGGCCGCGCGAACCCGTGCCCCTCGTCCGGGTACACGACGTACGTCACCTTCCCACCACTCTTCTCGATCGCCTCGACGATCTGCTCCGATTCCGCCTGCTTCACCCTCGGGTCGTTCGCGCCCTGCCCGATGAGCAGCGGGCGCCGAATCTGGTCCGCCTTGTAGAGCGGCGACGCAGCGCGCACAAGGTCCGCATCCTTGGGATCGTCGATGTTGCCGACCCTCACATCGAACATCGCCTTCACCGGCTTCCAATACGGCGGAATCGTGCCGAGCAGGGTCCGGATATTCGAAGGACCCACGATATCGACGCCGCACGCGAACACGTCGGGAGTGAACGCGAGCCCCGCGAGAGTCGCGTAACCGCCGTAGGAACCGCCCGTGATCGCCACCTTTCTGCGATCCGCGATCCCTTCCTTGACGGCCCACTCCACCGCGTCCAGCAGGTCGTCGTGCATCGCGAGACCCCATTGGCGGTTGCCCGCGTTCAGGAACTTCTTCCCGTACCCCGTGGAACCCCGGAAATTCACCTGCAACACCGCGTACCCGCGGTTCGCATACCATTGCGCTCCAGGATCAAGCCCCCAAGTGTCGCGGGCCCACGGACCCCCATGGACGTTCAGCACCATCGGCAGGTTCCTGGCCGGGACACCAACCGGCAGCGTCAGATAACCCCGCAACGTCAGTCCGTCCCGGGCGGTGATTGTCACCGGCTTCATCGGGGCCAGCGTGTATTCATCAAGCTTCGGCTTCACGCTGAAGAGAAGTTCGCCCCGCTTGGATTCGCGGTTCCACGTGTAGTACTTCGTCGACGCCCGATCACCCGTGAACCCGACCAGCCAGACATCATCCCGCCGGCTCCGGCTCTGAATCCAAAAATCCCCGTCGTTGAGCTTCCGGATCCCGTCGAAGTCCGCCTGAATCGCCGGATCCAGCACCTTCCACCGACTCCGATCCTCCTCGAAGGACACGGCTTCGATCACATGGCGATCCGGATGAACCATGACATTCCCCGCGTCCACCACGTCCGACACCGCCACCACCTTCTCCTCGCCCGTCGACAGATTCTTTTCGAGCACCGCCGCGGTGTCCCGTCCCACCGATGACTGGATGAAGAGGGATTTTCCATCGGCCGAGAAATCGACCGGCGACAGGTTGTCGTCGGGACCGACCTTGATGAGGGATCGCCAGGGCGACCCGACGTCGTCGCGCACCCGGATCTCCCAGCCGCCATCGGGCGTCCCCGCGTAGGCAACCCGTACCCGGAACTCCGGATCCGTCCCCCAGCCCAGGACGTCGCCCGGATTCTCCGTGTCCAGCACGAGGGCGCCCGTGTTCAGGTTCAGGCGGTACACGTCGAACGTGGACCGATCACGGGCATTCAGTGAAACGAGGAACTCATCCGGATAATCCTTGTGCCCCCCCACGAGCTCCGCGCGCACACCCTGGATGGCCGTGAAGTTCCGGACGTTCCCGGATTCCAGGTCGACGCCGTGGACCTGAAAATTCTCGTCCCCGTCGGCGTCCTGCAAATAGCCAAGCATCCGGCTGTTCTCCGCCCACCCGTACATCCGCACGCCGCGCTTCTTGTCGGCGGTGACCACCCGCGAGTCCTGCTGGCCCAGCGTCTGCACCCAGACCTGGAGGACGTTGTTGGTGTCGGGGGCAATCCACGCCAGGCGTTTTCCGTCGGGAGAGATCTGCGGGTTGGCTCGCTCCGGATTCCCGAAGAGCACCTCCCTGGGAATCAGGGGCGGCAACTCCGAAATTGAAGGGAAGCTCAATGCGGAGGTCAGCAGCGCCAACGCGCAACGGACGACAAGGAGTGAGGGAAGAGTTTTCATGGTTGTGAACCGGAATGACTCAGGAACTGACCGCCTGCTACCGCCTCGCCGGGTTTCCGTCAATCCCCGGCCCGATCCCCAAAACCCCGCGTAAGAAACCACGAAGCGCACGAAGAGCACGAAGGGAGAGGCGGAAGCGTGTCCCTGATCGGGATTGACCTGTAGCGGACTGCCGAGGCCGGAACGAATCATGTCATGCTTCCTTCGTGTCCTTCGTGCCTTCGTGGTGGGATCGCTTTCTCCCAGGCGCCCCTATCCGGAGATCATGGCGATCCCCCCGTCTTCGGACAGCCCACCCGCGTCACCGTGGTAGCTGGCCGGGTAATCCACGATCTTCCATTGCTGCGGTTGATCAGGAAACCCGTTCATCCCCACGATCATCTCGCCGTCATTGATGCTGTCCTCGCGCTCGTCGATGAAGACCCAGGTCATGCTGGGACCGGGATCGACCAGGTCGTGCATCGTCTTGTAGATCCGCATTCCCGTCGGACCGAATCCGGCGACGTCACCGCGCCGCCAAACGGCGCTTCTCGCTGAGGCACCAAAGGCCCTTCCAGGTGCGCAGAAACAACTCGCCGTCCGACATCGCAAGACTCGAGTTCGAAGGCTCGCCCACGGTGTTGACCGCGATCACTTCGAAGGTCCGCGAAGCCCGGAGCACGAACGTGTCCCCGCTGCGGTTCACCGCGTACACCCGATCCCCGGCCAGCGTCACCGACGACCACGAAGCATCGGCGGCACCCGGCCCGTTCAACCGTTCCTCCCAAAGCTGCCGCCCCGTCCGAAGGTCCAGGCATTCGAAGAAACCATCCATGTTCACCAGGTAAATCGTGCCGTCCTTGACGACCGCCGAACCGAGGCGGTTCTTGCGCGATCGCTCCTCTTGCCACACGCGGCGCGATTCGGTGACGTCCCCGGATCCTCCAAGTCGGACAGCAATGCTGCTCCCGAAGAACCCGCCCATGGCGATCACCATGTCCCCCGCCAGAAACGGCGACGTGTACACGAGCGGGTTCAAGCCTCCGGCGCGCCAGAGCTCAGAACCGTCGGCGGCAGCCAATGCCACAAGCGCCTCAGGGAGGCTCAGCAACACCTCGTCACGACCTTCCCACCGAATCGCCAGCGGCGTGCTGAAGCTTCCAACCACTCCCGGAGCCTGCCCCTTGAACCCGTCGAAACGTTTGGTGGGAACCGGCTCGGGCAGCGCCTTCTCCCACACCGTCTTCCCCGTCCGCTTGTCCAGGGCCAACACAC
>JBFWOK010000218.1:0-10583 GCA_050250555.1 Limisphaerales bacterium | reverse complement strand
CACCCGAAGGTGAGCCGGGGGTGGTATCGGTTTCTGAACTCATGCAGGCAGTTTGGGCTATCGGAATGTTGGCATTGTGGCGGGAACGCGCCGGCTGCGGTGGGGGGGGGGAACTCGACTTGAATGGTCAGTTGCTGATACCCCGGTCGCTGGCTCGGATGAACTTCACCAGCTGCCGAATTTCCGGCAGCGGCGGAAGTTCATGCTCGATCTGCGCCAACGCGTTCGAGATGGAGAGATTGTCGCGAAAGAGGATTCGGAATGCGCACTTCAGGACGGAGGAGGTTTCCTCGGAGACGCCATTGCGTTCGAGTCCCACCTTGTTGAGCGACCGAATGGCCGCGGGGTTTCCGTCGACCAGCATGTAGGGCGGGACGTCCTGGACGACCTTGGAGCAGCCACCGACGATGGCCATGGTCCCGATACGGCAGAACTGGTGGACGAGCGAATGCCCGCCGATCACGGCGCGATCGCCGACGGTCACATGTCCGGCAAGGCCCGCGCTGGAGATGATGATGTGATCGCCCAACGTGACGTTATGGGCGATGTGGCTGTAGGCGAGGATGTGGTTGCCCGAACCGACGCGGGTGGTTTCGCCGTCGCCGGTGGCGCTGTGGATGGTGACGCCTTCGCGGACGGTATTCCGGTCACCGAGAACGGTTCGGGTCGTGCCACCGCGCCATTTCAGATCCTGGGTCTTGAGGCCGATACTGGCGAAAGGAAAGATTTCGTTCCCGATTCCGAGGGTGGTTTCGCCATCGATCACCACGTGGCTGTGGAGTCGGTTGCCCGGGCCGAGGACGACATCGGGTCCGATGACGCAATACGGCCCGATTTCGCAGCCCTCCCCGACGACCGCTCTCGCGTGAACAACAGCGGTCGGGTGGATCACAGCGGCAACTGGGGGAGCCTCGCGCATCAGCCTTCCGTAAGCATGAACGTCACTTCGGCCTCGCTCACGGTTTCACCGGCGACCGAGCAGACGCCCTTGGCTCGTCCGATCTTGCCCCGGCTTTTGGTGAGTTCGACATCGATGATCAGCTGGTCGCCGGGTTGGACCGGGCGCCGCCATTTGACGCTCTCCGCGGACATGAAGTACGCGAGCTTCCCAGAATGTTCCGCCTGGCGCAGCATCAGAATTCCAGCCACCTGGGCCATGGCTTCGAGTTGCAGAACGCCGGGCATGATCGGGTGGCCGGGGAAATGCCCCTGAAAATAAGGCTCGTTCATCGTCACGTTTTTGAGCGCGACAATGCGATTGCCTTCCACCTTCATCACACGATCCACCATCAAGAAAGGGTACCGATGGGGCAAGAGCTTCAGAACCCCCATGATGTCGAGTTCTCCCGAGGCTCCAGCCCCGGAAATCCCTCCGGGGCTCGACGCTCCGGGAGGGTTGTTCTGGACGGGGATCGGTGGCGGCGCAAACGCCTGCATCTGAACGTCCGGGCGCCGCATCTGCTCCACGATCCGCCTCGCCAGTTCGCAGTTGGGGCCGTGCCCCGGACGCACGGCCACGATGTGCGCCTGGAGGGGGCGGCCGACGAGCGAAAGGTCGCCGACGATATCCAGCATTTTGTGCCGGACGAATTCATCCGGAAACCGAAGGGGTTCCGTGGTGAGGACGGCGTCGTCGCGGATGATGACGGCATTTTCGAGGCTGCCGCCGCGGATGAGCCCGTTCTTCACGAGCGCTTCAATCTCCTCGAAAAAACAGAACGTCCGCGCCGGCGCGAGTTCACGCGTCCACGATTCGGCGGTGACTTCGAGCGAGAAGACCTGGGTGTGGCGCCCCGTGCGGTCGGCGTTGGTGCACGTGATCTTCAGCCGGTCGTGGGGCAGCGCCACCAGGGTCGTGTCGCCCGTCACCAGTTCGATCGGCTCCGAGATGGCGTACGGAGAGCGCGCATCGGCCTGCGGTTGGAATCCCGCCTCCTCGATCATCCGGACATAAGGCTGGGAGCTGCCATCCCCGATCGGCGGTTCACCCGAGTCGAGTTCGACGATCGCGTTGTCCACCCCGCATCCGGCAAAGGCCGCCAGAACGTGTTCCACCGTGTGGACGCGGGCGTTCCCCCGGGTGAGCGAGGTCGATCGGGTCGTGTCACCGACATGATCCACGTGCGCCTCGATCTCGGGCTTTCCATCGAGGTCGATGCGACGAAACCGGATCCCGGCATTGGGAGGCGCCGGCAAAAAGGTCATTTCGACCCGATTGCCGCCGTGCAAGCCGACTCCCGAAAGCCGGACGGGACCACTGAGTGTCTGCTGCTGCGACACGCCGGGGATTAAACGGACCGTTCGAACCTTTGGCAAGCGATGGCCTGAACCATGAAAAAACGTCCAAGTGCCTTCGCAGCATGGATCTGGCCTCGACGAACTCCAGCCGCTACCGTTCCGGCATGCGACTTGCCTTCAAACTCCTCCACACCCGCTACCGCGTGAACGACCTCGAACGTTCGGTTCGGTTCTATCGCGAAATCCTCGGTCTCGATGAGGTCCGGCGCCACAAATCCCCGCGGGGTTCGGAACTCGTTTTCCTCAAGGCGCCCGAAAGCGAGGAAACGATCGAGCTCTGCTACTTCCCGGAAAGCGGCCCGGTGCAGGTCCAACCCGACCTCACCCACCTCGCGTTCCAGGTCGACAGCCTCGAAGCCTTCGGCCGCCATCTCGCCGGGAAGGGCGTCCAATTCTCCGACGGCCCCCACATGAAGCCCGACGGCAACGGAATCGCCTTCATCGACGCGCCCGAAGGCTACGAGATCGAGTTGATCCAACGCCCTCCTCCGGGATCCAACCCCTGACGACTCGCCCTCTCCGTCGTCAATCGCGCCCCGCGGCCAGGGACCGATCCATGGCCTCCAGCACCGCGTGCAGCCCCGACAGTCGCGGCGCCTCGACTCCGGCCGCTCGGATGCGCCGGAGGGGTTCCCCGAAGAGGCATTCCACTTCCAGCGGCAGGCGCCGTTCGAAATCCACCAGCGTCGAAGCCTTGTAGGATCCCATGGCCCGCGTGCGCCGGATCTGCGTTTCGGCCGCGGAGGGATCCACACTCAGGCCCTGCGCCCGCGCGCCGGCGATGGTCTCCGCCATCAGTTCGCGGACAAGTTCCGTCCACCGTTCGTCCCCGAGCAACCGGTCCGTCGGAGCACATTCCCCCCACGGAGGTCCCTGAAGCGGGCGGCCGGCCAGAACGCTCTCGTACCCGGCGGCGGCGGCCACACCCAACCCGTTGAACGGAATGTTCCAGACGAGCTTCTCCCAATGCGCCCGTTCCAGATCCTCGACCACCTCGCAGGAGACGCCCGCGGCTTGAAACCAGCCGGCGATCCGGCGAGCCCTTTCCGAAGCCGGACGCCGATACTCACCCAGCATGATCCGGCCGTACGCGTGATGAACCACCACGCCGGGGGCAATGCGATTGAGGCAGACGAAGCACAGCCCGCCCAGGACCCGTTCCGCGCCGAATTCAAGGGCCAGGGTTTCCTCGCTCCCGAGACCGTTCTGAAGCGTCAGCACCGCGGTGTCGGGCCCGAGAAGAGGCGGCAAGAGTCGCGGGAACTCCGCATTCGCCGTGGTCTTGAGACCGATGAGAACCAGGTCGCAGGGGCCGATTTCCTCCGGAGTTCTGGCCGCGACCGGATGGACCCGGAATCCACCGTCGCCACTTCGAATCTCGACACCCCGCTGGCGCACCACGTCGAAGTCCGAGCGAAGTAGAAGCCGGACATCATGACCCGCGCGGGCCAGGCACGCCCCGTAGTAGCTGCCCAGGGCCCCACAACCGACCACCGCGATGCGGGTCGCAACACTCATGACCTTGCGTTCTGCATCACCGAATCACAAAAAAGGGCATCCCCCATGGGATGCCCTGAAACCGGATCGCATCGACGAACTACTTGACGCCGAGGATCGCGTCCTTGGCCGCTTTCGCGACACGGAATTTCACGACCTTCTTCGCGGGGATCTTGATCGTCGCGCCCGTCTTCGGATTGCGCCCCATCCGGGCTTTCCGGTTGACGAGGACCAGCTTGCCGATTCCCGGCAGGGTGAAGGTGTCCTTCGCGTGCTTGTAGGCGAGTTCGGTAAGCAAGGCGAGGATCTCGGAAGCCTGCTTCTTGCTCAGGCCGGCCTTGTCCGCCAATGACGCAGCCAGTTGTGATTTGGTGAGGGGTTTAGCCATAGGGATTGTGGTTGAAGCGTTATCTAGTCGCCGTCGACCTCCGCGTTCTACGAATCGCCGAACGCCACGCGCAAGGGAAAACTGGGCAAAACCCTATGTTTTTCGATGGAATGGTGTGTTTTCCCTAGGGAAATGCGCCGAAAACGTCCTCGGCGACCCTGTAAAACCGCGCCACACCCCCTCCGGATCCCGCGTCAAGCCACCGCACCACCTCGGCTCCTCCAGGCACGCGCGCCGCGGTTTCCCAGTGCTCGAGGTCGAAGGAAACCTCGATTCGCAGCGTCTTCCCAGCCCCCCCGCGCACCGAGAGTTCCACCCCGTCCGCCGTCCGGGTGACCTGGGTGATCTCGATGCGGGCTTCGACTTCGCCCACGACGAGCACCGACACGGTTCCCACGCCGCTGTACCCAAAGCCGTCCCAAGCCTTGTACGTGAAGCTGTCGAAGCCCTGGTACCCCGGACGCGGCTGGTACATCAGTCGGCTGCCCAACCCGTAAACCCGCCCGAACCGCGGCCCCTTCAACACCGCCACCCGAAGTTCGTGCCCGTCCGCATCCGTCACCGCCAGCTCCAGCGGCGAGGCGCGATCCTTGAGGACTTCCACGGTCTGGTTCGTCGCGACGGGAACCTGGTTCGGATCCCGCACCAGGAGATGCACCACGGCCACCTCGCTTGTTGACCAACGGTCGCTCGCCAAAAAAGTCAGCCGATCGAGCCCCCGGAAATTGGCCCTCGGCCGGTAGACCACCGACGGAGCCTCGCCCTCCAGAATCCCGAACGCCGGATTCGTCACCACCAGAAACCGAAGGGGATTGTTTTCCCCGTCCGTGGCCACGAGCCGCACCGGGGTTGCTCCGTTGCGAGCCACCGTCAACACCTCCGATCGCGCCACCGGAGGCGTGTTCTCATCCGTGACCCGGATCCGGATTTCTCCTTCGACGCTCTCGTCGAAACCGTCCGCGGCCCTGTAACCGAAGCGGTCCTCCCCCAAAAAACCGGGCGCCGGCCGATACACGGCGTTCGTTCCATCCAGGACAACTTCGCCATTCCCCGGAAGAGTCGTGACCCGCAGCGCCACCGCGTCGCCGTCCGCGTCCCGAACCGGCAATCCCAGTTCCAGATCCTGGTCCACCGCGGTCACCGTCTCCATCGACTCGACCTCCGGAGGGTTGTTGGCGGCGCCCACCCGGAGGGAAACCGTGGCCGGACCCACCGTCACCCGGCCGTCCGTGGCCGTGTAGGTGAATTGGTCCGAACCCGAGAATCCCGTCTCGGGCGCGTAATTGGCGATGTTGGGATACGCGAGGAGGACTCCGTGGAGCGGGCCGTCGACGATCGTGTATCTCAGGACGTCGCCATCCGCGTCCCGGGCATCGTAAAACACATCCGCCGCCTTGTTCCTGTTCAGCACGATCTCCTGGTCGCGGAGGATCGGCGGATCATTCACGGGCCGCACCAGCACGGCGACCTCCCCGGTGGCGACAAGCCCGGACGGATCCTTCACCCGGTAGGGAATCACCTGAACCCCCGACCAGTCGGGCGGCGGGACGAAACGGTACCGCGCGGGCCCCACCTCGACCCAGCTGCCAGCGGTCGGCGGGTCGAGCGCGATCAGTTCGATGTCATCCAGATCCGGGTCGTGATCGTTCTCGAGCGGAGCCACCTCCCCCGTCGTGTCCTCGTCGAGGACCAGTCGGTCCACCTCGGTCACGGGGTAGTCCGCAACCCCGTCGACCCGGACGCGGACCTCGCCCACCGCCGTGCCGCCATCGTCGTCCTCCAGGGCGTACTCGAAGGAGTCCACGCCGAAGTAGTCGACCGCGGGTTCGTACCGGATCCGACCGTCCGGCAGGATCCTGGTGACACCGAACCCGGGCGAACTCACTCCCGCGACGCTCAAAGGACGTCCGGTCGGCGAACGATCATTTCCCAGGACATCGAACTCAATGGCGACCTCCTCGTCGGTCCGGAATTCATCCGGTCCCGCCGTCGGAGGCCGGTATCCGGCGCGCGCCGAAAAGACCACGATCTCGCGGGCCTCGCCTCCCGCCGGATCCCGAACGACGAACTCCAGCGATTCGGTGCCTTCCCAGTCCGGGGAAGGCGCCTCGACCGTCGCTTCCCTGGCTTCGCTCAAGGTGACGCTGAGTTCCCGGGAGCCCAGCACCGACCAGGTCAGGCGTTCCTGGGGACCGTCCGGATCCACACCATAGCGATCAAGCCGGATGATCCTGAAGCCGTCCCCGATGGCCACCGTCTGGTCCGGAATGTTCCTGAGAACCGGCGGGCGATTGGGTTTCACCGGCCGGACGTAGCGTCCCGTCCGCCCCGGCCCCCCCTGGAACATCGGCCAGGGCATCGCTCCGGGCTGGTAGGGAACGTTCAGTTCCCAGGCGTACAACGTGGATCGATCCTTTGTCGTCGTGACCGGTGGAGTCGGCGAGTAGGCGCGATCCCGCACCGTCCCCGCGACGATGTCGAGGCGCCCGTCCCCGTCCAGATCGGCGAGAGCGGCCGGAGGCAGCCGGTTCCAGATCGCGCCGCCCACCGCCTCGGTCACCAACCCTTCCGTCGGGAAACCCGGATGAAAATCAATCAGGGTCCCGTCGGTCCGCCAGGCCTTCACTCCCCCGGCCCGCGAAGTGTCACCGCCCACCAGCACCTGAAGCCAGAATCCAGGGGAAGCCAGCACCACATCGGGAGCCCCGTCCCCATCCACGTCCCCAAGGATCGGAATCGATCGGGTCGACGCGCTCGTCTGCGCCGGCAACGGCCAACCCCTCAACTCGAATCCATCGATTCCCAGCACATGCACCGTCCGCGAATCCCAGGAAGCGATCACGATCTCGAGCCAGTCGTCCCCATCCAGATCCGCCAATGCCGCGGCCCCATGGAAGGACTCCTCGCGCAACGCCGGCCAACCCGGCCGCGGCCTTCCATCCGCGCCAATCACATGCACTCCCCCCGGCAAGCCCGGGCCCCGACTCACCCCACCCACCACCACCTCCTCCGTTCCATCCCCATCGAGATCCCCAACCACGGGCGATGCCACAATCCGCGCCTCCGTCACCGACGTCCAAACCGGCCCGTCCGGCCGGGAGATGTCGAACGCGCTGACTCCCAGGCATCCGTCGACGACGACCACCTCCAACTCCGGATCCGAGTCCAGGTTGCCAACGGCCGGCAGAAGTTCCGGAACCGGCGTTTCCATCGGGTCCGGACAGGAAGCCAAGGTCCAACGCGCCAGAATGGCTCCCGTCCCATCGAGAACCGCCAGCCTTCGTTGCGGCGCGCCGACGAGGTCCGCGGGCGGGTTCGAGAGCACCACCAGCTCGGCCCGTCCATCCCCGTCGAGATCGGCCACGACCTTTCCAAAATGATCCCCGCCCGGCGCCACCGGCCAGGCGCCCCCCAAGGGCTCGCCCGTCGCCGTGAACCCCTGGATCGCCCCCCCCGCCCCGGTGTCCACGAACACCTCGAGCCGACCATCCCCGTCGATGTCCCCCACGACCGGGGCATCGTGTTCCGGCGCGCCGGCTGGCAGGTCCCGCCCCCAGCGCTCCGATCCGTCCGGTCCAAGAACCTTCAACCGCGGCGCGCGCCCCCCGGGTTCGCCATGATCGACGAGGATGACCTCGCCGCCACCGTCCCCATCGAGGTCCGCCACATTGAACTCACGCCAACTGGCCTCGGGAAACTCCTCGCGGAAAGGCAGGCTCCGCGGCCAACCGGGCCGCAACCGCTCCTCGAGGTGCACCATCCGGGCGAAGGCCTCGCCAACCGTTCGTCCGCCATCCCGCGCCACAAGCCGGAACGTGACGAATTGGTTCAACCCCGCCACTCGCGGATCCCACGTCGCCAGGAGCTCATCGATCCTCGGCGCCTGGCCGCCTCCCATCCGACTCACTCCGCTCTCGAACCATTCCGTGGGTTGCCTCCCGAGTCCCCACGAGATCTCAAAGGCGCGCCCGTCCCCGAACACCGTCCCCCTGAGCTCGATCGAATCCCCGCGCCGCCAGACATCGTTGTTCGCGGGCGACGCCAGTCGGACGTTGCGGATCGAAACCACCGCGCGCGCGATCGCGGCCTGCCCGGCCGCGTTCGTCACCGACAGCCGCAACGAATAGTCGCCGTCGTCGAATCGGGAAGTGTCAAACGCCCCAGCCACGACGCCTCCGACCGATGGGGACGCGCTCGCCGCGATCTCCGTCCAGGAATCCGGGCGGGTCCCCAATCCGATCTCCAGCCGGTATCCCGCGAACCCATTCCCCCCGGCCTCTCCCAAGAGATCCACCCGTCCGGATAGGAAGGCCGGACGTTCCAAGACCGCCAAGGGCAAGGGTTCCGAGATCTGGACCGCGCGACCCGCGTGAACACGCCCCGCGCCCGTGAACCGATCGCCTCGGACCTCGTCCGTGGTGCTTTGCACGATCGCCCGGATCTCTCCCGGAGTGAATTCGGGGCGCCTCGACAGAAGGAGCACCGCCAGGCCGCTCACATGCGGCGCCGCCATCGAAGTCCCGCTCAACAAGGTCCAGTGAGCGTTCGGAGCCGTGGAATGAATCAGATCGCCCGGCGCCACGACGTCCACGAACGGCCCGTGATTGGAGAACGTCGACGACAGATCCCTCGCATCGGTCGAGCCCACCGCGATCGCCTCGGGCACCGCCGCGGGGTGAAAGCTCACGTCGCTCCCGTTGTTGCCGGCCGCCGCCACCACCACCACCCCCCTTTGCACCGCCTCCGCCACCGCCTCGTCCAGCGCCCTCGACCGCGTCGTCGTTCCCCAGCTGGCGTTGATCACCCGCGCCCCCGCCGCCTCCGCGTACGCGATCGCCGAAACCGTGTCGTCCAGGGAGCCGCCTCCCGTCTCGTCGAATGCCTTCAGGGCCATCAATCCCGCCGACCACGCCACCCCGGCGATGCCGTTCTCGTCGTTCCCCACCGCCGCCAGGATCCCCGCCACATGGGTCCCATGCAGGTTGTCGTCCATCGGATCCCCGTCGTCCGAGACGAGATCGTAGCCGTGGACATCGTCCACATACCCATTCCCGTCGTCGTCCAGACCGTTCCCCGGTATCTCGCGCGGATTCCGCCAGATGTTCGCTTCGAGGTCGGGATGGAAGTAGTCGATGCCCGTGTCGATGATCGCCACGACGATGTCCCGCGACCCCGTCGTCACCGCCCACGCCTCCAGCGCCCCGATGTCGGCTCCGGCCGTTCCGCCGGTCTGACCCGCGTTGTGCAACGCCCACTGGCGGGTGAATTCGAAATCGGTCGGCGCGGGCGCGGTCGGCAGAGGCGACCGTTCCACGCAGACCTTCAACCGAAGGTTCGGTTCGGCGTAAAGAACGTCCTCCCGGGCCGCCAGTTCCTTCAGCCCCTCCAACAGGTCCGTCCCCCGGGGCAACCGGACCACCGCCATCGCGTCCACCGCCCTTCCCGGCGCCTGTCCCGCCGGAGCCACGGCCCCGCCCCCGCCCCGCGCGACTCCGGGCGTCAGCCAACGCACCGAACCTCCCAGGCCCTGCGCGAGCGCAATCCGCCTCCCCGCCGCCACGGTTCGGAATCGCACCAGAACCTCGCCCGCCACCGCCATCGCCGGATCGTCCTCCGGACCCTCGGCATAACCGGCGGGCAACTGAACCCACACCCGCGGCCGCTCCGCGGCAAAGCCCGCATCCAGGCCTCCGTCGAGCCACGCACACAAACCAAGCGTCATCACCAGCGGCCGCCACACAGCCCACGCCCGACGCACGGACCTCCTGGACACGCAGAATCGCACGGGCGCCATCATCGCACAGCCCACCGCATTTTGCACATCGCCCGTCCCGACTTTCCTCGGCACGGTCTCCTCCCGGCGCTGTGGTTTATTCCATAAGAAAAACTTGACGATCATTTCTCACGGAGCATCATTCCCTTATGCAAATCGAGACGCTCAAGGTGTTCTGCGATCTTTCGGAAACCGAGAGCTTCACGAAGGCCGCCCAGATCAACGACATCACCCAGTCGGCGGTCTCGCAACAGATCCGGTCCCTCGAAAACCAGTTCCGCTCGACCCTGATCGAACGGAGCAAGAAGAAGTTCCGGCTCACCCGGGAGGGGCAGATCCTCTACGAGCACAGCAAGCAGATCATCCAGACCTACGACATGCTCCGGGCGCAGCTCCAGGAACTCCGGGATGTCGTCTCGGGAACGCTTCGCGTCGCGACCATCTACAGCATCGGACTGTACGACCTGCCTCCCTACCTGAAGCGCTTCCTCAAAACCCACCGCACGGTCAACGTCCACGTCGAGTACCACCGCGCCAACCGCGTCTACGACGACGTCCTCAGCAACGTCTGCGACGTGGGCCTCGTCGCCTTCGCGGTGAAGGAAAGCCGACTCGAGGTCGTCCCCC
>JBFWOK010000217.1:0-10662 GCA_050250555.1 Limisphaerales bacterium | reverse complement strand
CACGAAGGCACGAAGGACACGAAGGAAGCATGATTCGTTCCGGCCTCGGCAATCCGCTACAGGTCAATCCCGATCAGGGACTCGCTTCCGCCTCTCCCTTCGTGCTCTTCGTGCGCTTCGTGGTTTCGTACGCGGGGTTTTGGGACGCAGACTGCGGACTTGCCGCTGCCGTCGGCGCGGAGCAAGGATCGCGCGATTCACATTGATCACGAACGCCTAATCTCTGCCCGCCGAAGACTATGGGACGCATCTACAACAACATCGTGGAGACCGTTGGGAACACACCGCTGGTCCGGTTGAACCGGATTCCGGCATCGATGGGTGTCGATCCCTCGACCTCGATCCTTCTGAAATGCGAGTTCTTCAACCCGCTCGGCAGCGTGAAGGACAGGATCGGGATGGCCATGATCGACGATGCGGAGAGTCGGGGCGTTCTGAAGAAGGACACGACGATCATTGAACCGACCTCGGGGAACACCGGCATCGCGCTGGCGTTCGTGGCGGCGGCCCGGGGTTACAAGCTGATCCTGACGATGCCGGAAACCATGTCGGTCGAGCGGCGCACGCTGTTGGCCATGCTGGGAGCCCGGCTTGTGCTGACACCCGGCGCGGATGGCATGAAGGGCGCGATTCGTCGCGCGGAGGAACTGGCGAAGGAGACGCCGAATGCCTGGATCCCGCAGCAGTTCGAAAACGCGGCGAACCCGGAGATCCATCGGAAGACCACCGCCGAAGAGATCTGGAGGGACACGGACGGCAAGGTCGACATCCTGGTCGCGGCGGTTGGGACGGGTGGCACGATCACGGGTTGTTGCGAGGTCATCAAACCGCGAAAACCGTCGTTCACGGCGATCGCCGTCGAGCCCAAGGATTCGCCGGTGATCAATCAGACTCTGCAAGGCGAGGCTTTGAAACCCGGGCCCCACAAGATCCAGGGGACGGGCGCGGGGTTCATTCCGGCCAACCTGCATTTGAAGGATTCGTCGGGCGCGACGCAAATTGCCGAGTGCATTGCGGTGACGAATGACGACGCCTTCGCGGTCGCGCGGCGATTGGCGAAGGAGGAAGGGATTCTCGCGGGCATTTCCTCGGGCGCGAACGTCTGGGCGGCGTGTGAAGTCGGAAAGCGGCCGGAGAACAAGGGCAAGGTCATCGTGACGGTCGCGTGTTCGACCGGTGAACGGTACCTGAGCACGGCCCTCGCCGCGGAAGCCCGGGCGGAAGTCGGGGCCTGAGATGAGAAGTGGGAGGTTGGGCGCCGTCGACGGCTTCGCCCTTCGCCGACGTCAGGGCGATGCCGATTCCGCGGTTGGCGGCGCGGATGGGGTTGGGGATGGGGTTGGGGATGGCTGTTGCGGCGAGACTGGCGCCAGCGCGCGTTCGAGCGTGGACAGCATTCGGAGGCGGTTGGTCCCGTGCGGATACGGACCCGACACATGCGCTGTCATGAGGCCCGTCGGGTCGATCGCGAACACGTTGGCGGTCTTCTTTTCGCACGGCAGGCGGCGCGTCACCTTGCCTTCGAAGTCGAGCAGCAGCGGCTTGGCGCGGCTTTCCCGAATCGCTTCCGTGATGCGACCCCGCAGGAACCGGGGAACGCCGTCGACGTCGGCGACGCCCACGATGTCGCAGACGTTGCCCCATCGCGCCTTCAACGGTTCGATCCAGGGATCGATTTCCTCGGAACCCTTGCGATCGCCGACGAGCAGGAGCAGGGGTCGGCTGCGTGGGAATTCCATCCGATGTTCCGCGCCGAACTGGTCGGTGAGATGGAAGGAATCGATTCGAACGTGGGTCCGCGGTGGTTGACCGGCGGACGCGGTCGGGGGCGGGAAGGTTCCCGTGAGTGCGAGCACCACCGCGGCGAGCGTCGTGACGAGGACCGTTGCCGCGGCGTCGGCGGCGGCGGGAAGTTTCGGGCGACTTGAGGGATTGGGGTCGCGGGGTGGGGTGGATGGGTTCACGCGGGGTGATGGGAATCGACGGGAACGGTGGTGGGGTTGGGATGAGGGTATTGGCGTCCTCGCCAAGCCATGGGCCGACCGCGCCAGCGGCGGAAAAGGGCTTCCCACTGGATGACAATGAGGAGCGCGACCCCCACCGGGTGCAGGAGCGCGCCGACGGGGCTTTGTCGGAAGCGCAGGGCGGCGGCCGATCGGATGACGAGACCCAACGCGGCCGCGGCGCCCGCGAGGTTGGCGACGACACCGATTGCTTCGGATTGAATGAGTGGAGTCACGGTCAGCGGGAGAAGGACCCACGGGAGGACGTGACCGCCGAGGAGAAGGATCGACCACGGAACAATGGCCGCCGGGTGGGCCATGCCCTCGGTCGCGTTCTTCCCGAGGCCGCGCCAGACTTCCGCGGCGGACGAGTACATGCGGCACCGAGCGATGGGGGTGGCATCGAAGAGCCCCGTTTGGAATCCGTGCCGTCGGAACGAGCGCGGGAGCTGAACGCCGTCATGGAGCGAGGAACGAATGCTCTGATGGCCGCCGGAGGCGAAGTACGCGATTCTCCTGGCGGCGAAGAGCTGTCCGCAACCGGCGGCGAACGCGGGTCGGAGTGAGAACCGGGAGGCCACCATGGGGAGGTAACCGAGCAGGACAAGGTGGATCAGCGGGATGAGGAGTTTCTCGAGGAAGGTTCCGGTGATCTGGGCGGGAACACCGCTGGCAAGATGGACCTCGGGATGGGCTTCGAGGTAGGCGTCGATGAGGTTGAGTCCCTCCGGTTCGAGTCGGACATCCGCATCGAGGAAAACCAGGTGTTCGCCGCGGGAAGCCTGGGCGAGCTGCCAGCAGGCGTGCTGCTTTCCGCACCAGCCGGCGGGAAGCGGGGCTCCGGCGATGAGCCGAACCCGCGGATCCCGCGAGGCGATGAGCCGCACCCGGTCGGTGGTGGCATCGGTGGAATGATCATCGAGGACGATGACTTCGAGGTCCGGGCGAGGATCGGCCAGGACGGATTCGAGGGAGTCGTCGATGGAATGTTCCTCGTTGCGGGCGGGGATGAGGACGGACAACGACGTCCGGCGACGAGCGATGTCCGCGGAGGAAAGGGGAGAGTTGGCCTTCGACGGGATTCGGATGCGGCGATAGAAGGGCAGGTTGGCGATGAAAAGCGCGAAGGGAATGACCGCGAGGGCGAGGGAGATCCAGGCCAGGGCGACCGGGAGGTCCAAGGCGCCTGTGACACCGAATGGGGGGATGGGCTCGTTCATAACCGGCCGTGGTGTGGATCGAACTGAGTACCGCTGACGACGGCTCGGGCCCGGCGCCAGAAATCATAGACGGCGCCCACGCCGGCTGATCCTTGGAGAAGCGGCATGAAGGCGTCGGGCCGCCGCGACAAGGATTCCTCGGCGAGCGAATCCATGTTCGACGCGAGCCTCTCTTCGAGGAGGGTGGACCATTCCGCGGGGCTGAGCGGTTTCGGTGTGGTGGTCTGAACGTCGAGGGGTTGGCCGAATCGGAGGAGGATCTCGGGCAGGCGCTCGTGCCAGTACGGGTACTCGATGGCGAGCGGAACGAACTGGATCCGGGGTGAGGCGAGCGCCGCGACCGATCCGATTCGGCCGAGGCGGGCGGCGAGCAGGCCGAGTCCGTGCTTGAACTGGATGGGCCGTTCCCGGACGTCGGCGAACCGTCCCTGGGGTGTGACCCAAAGAACGTTCCAAGGCTGGGCGAGCACGTGGCTGGCGATGCGGAAGAAACGGGCGGCGCCGCGGGGGGAGTCGGTTTCCACGCCGAAGAAGCCGAGCCTCTTGAAGAACGCGTATTTCTCGACGGCTTTGGCGTCGATGGGTGCGTAGCCGGTGTGACGGGCGAACATCTGCCGCTGGAGGTGGAGGCAGACCAGCGGGTCCCACCACGAGGCGTGATTGAGGAAGATGACCTTGGGGATTCCGTTTTCGTTGTCCGGAAGCCAGCCCGAGGTGCTGAGGCGGATGGAGTGGAAGTGTCGACGCAGGTAGCGGCGGGTGTAGATGCCGAAGGCGCCGAGCAGGAGGCCGGAGACCCGGGGTTGGGCCGGATTCTGGGCGCGGCGAACCGGCTCGGCGGGATCGGGCATGGCCGGATGGGGCTAGGCGGCGGTCGCGACGAGGGATTCCTCGCGGCTGCTGTCGGTTCGTGAGCCGGAGGCGCGCGGGGCGACTCCGCCGTGGTCGCGATCGAGGGTGTCGGCGGCGATCCAACCGGACATGAGGACCATGGGCATGCCGGGTCCGGGGTGGGCGGCGCCGCCGGCGAGATAGAGGCCGTCGAGCGGCGAGCGGTTGCCGGGCTTGAACGCGCCGAGGAACCGACCGTGGCTGGCGAGTCCGTAGATGGCTCCCTTGAGCACCTGATAGCGATCGTGGATGTCCTGGGGAGTGAGCCAGGACTCGGTGACGATGCGGTTTTCGATGTCCTTCATACCGCCGGTGTCGGCGAGCTTGCGAAGGATGACGCGCCGATACTCGGGAAGCATGCGGTGCCAGTCGTGGTGCGGGCGCAGGTACGGAGTGTGGACGAGGACATAGAGGGCCTCGCCTCCGGGAGGGGCCACCTCCGGTTCGGTGAGGGACGGGGCGCACACGTAGGCCGTCGGATCGGGTGCGGGTTCGCCGCGACGGTAGATGGCGTCGAACTCCTCGTGGGGATCGCGGGAGAACACGAAGTTGTGGTGGAGGATGTGTTCGTAGCGCCGGTCGAGGCCGAGGTAGAGCACCACGCCCGAGCAGGCCGCTTCGTAGCGTCGAGCGGCGGCGAAGCGGCGGGATGCCGGATGGTGGGGGAGGAGGTCGGCAAAGGTCCTGACGCTGTCCCGATTGGAGACCACGGCCGAGAGGGCGATCTGGCGGCCGTCCTTCAATTCGACGCCGACCGCTCGGTTGTCGCGCGTCAGGATCCGGGTGACCGAGGCGTTTGTGTGGATCTCGACCCCGAGTTCCGACGCCAGGCGCGCGAGCGCGACGGGAACGGCGCGGGTTCCGCCGATGGGGTACCACACGCCCTCGTCGCTTTGCATGTGGGCGATGCCGCAGAGCACCGCGGGCGATTGTTCCGGGGATGAACCGACGTATTGGGTGTAGTGATCGAGCATCTGGGCGGCCCGTTCGTCGGGGACGAACTTTCGGATCGTGGCCCCGACCGTGCTTCCCATGCGCATGTGGAGGACATCGCCGAGCACGGACGGGCTGGCGGCGGTTTTGAACTGGAACATGTCGCCGATGCCGCCAATCGGTTTATAGAAAAAGTAGCGTTGCGAGATGTCATCGAGCCGGCGCGAGAGCTTCATGAAACGCCGATAGCCCTCGCCGGAGCCGGTGCCCGGCGCATGGCGATCGAGTCGGGCGGCCATTTGTTCGACGTTCTCGACGAGATCGAGCGCGGAACCGTCTTGGAAGAAGCAGCGCCACTGGGGATCGAGGCGTCGAAGGTCGAGGTAGTCGTCTAGGTTCCTGCCGGCTTCCGCGAACACGCGGCGCAGGACGGAAGGCAGCGTGAGAATCGTCGGGCCCATGTCGAAGCGGAACCCGTTGGATTCGTGGATGGCCGCCTTGCCGCCGACCCAGGAATTGGACTCGAAAAGGGCGACGCGATGGCCGCGAGCGGCGAGGGTGCAGGCGGCCGAGAGACCGGCGAGACCGCCGCCGATGATGCCGACAGGATGATCAGGGTTGGGTTTCATGGAGGGAGGGTCTGGGACTGAATGGGATTGGGCGGGATGATCGCGGGTTCGTTGGAACGATGGAGCTGGCCTCGACGCGGAAAGACATGGAGGCGAAGGCCATGGCGATGGGTGGGCTAATCAGCGCTTCCCGGTGGGGCTTGGCTGCCCGAGGGAACGACCCGGATCGCCGGCGCCATCAAGGATTCCCGCACGATGGTTTCATTGAACGCGTCGGTCGGTCGCGTCGGTGACCGGCGCCAACCCAGGCGCGCGGTTTCGAGCGCGGAGAGGAAACGGCGCCAGCCGGATTGCGCATGCGCGGCCCGCAGGGCCGAAGCGAAGAAGTCCGCGTCCTCCGGGGCCGCGGGACCCAGATGAGGCAGCCACTTGCCCCGCCGCACGGCGACGACCTTGGCGTGGGTCAGTTCCAGGAGACCTTCGATGCCTCGCGTGACGCCATAGCCGCTGGCGCCGCGCCCACCGAAGGGGATTCGGGGATCGGCGGTGGGGAGGATCAGATCATTGATCGTCACCACGCCCGCCCGGATTCGTTCGGCGAACTTCCGGGCCGCGGACTCGTCGGCCGAGAACACCGAGGCTCCCAGCGCGAACGGGGATTCGGCCGCGGCATCGAGGGCGTCGGCGTCATCCATGGCGTGGACCAGGGCCGCGACGGGGGCGAACAGGTCGGCTTGAAGCAACGCCATCGACGGCGTCGCGGAGGCTAGGACGATGGGGCCGGTGGGCCGGGTCCAGTCGATGGGCGTCGAGCCGAGGGCGACGGCGCCGAGTTGGAGCGCCTGCGTGACGAGCGGGCGCAGTCGTTCAGCCCTGGCGACCGGGATGGGGATGGGCGCCATCGCTTTGAGATGGGATGCGAGAATCCTTTCGAATCGGGCGGCGACAGTCCGGTCGACGAAGACCCGCCTTGGCGCGATGCAGGTTGCGCCGTCGTTCAAGGACAGGCCGAAGCACAGCGCGCGGGCGGCGCGGTCCAGGTCGGCGTCGGCGCGAATGAAGACGGGATCGGAACCGGAGAGTTCGGGGGTGCAGGGAATGAGTTGTTCGGCGGCCGCGGCGAGGACGGCGCGGCCGGTGTCGGAGGAGCCGGTGAGCAGGATGCGGTCGGGGCCCGCGCGGACCGCGGCGTCCGCGGTGACGTTGTCGGAGGGAAGCACGCAGGCGAGATCGGGATCGAGGCCTGCTTCGTTGAGCAGCCGGATCAGGGCGAGGGCGGCTCGGCGGCCCTGGGGCGACGGTTTGAGGACGACGGCGTTGCCGGCGGCGAGGGCTTGGATGAGCTGGGTTCCGGGAATGAAAATCGGGTAGTTCGAGGGGGCCAGGATGAGGACGACGCCGGCGGGAACGCGCTGGATCTCGGTGAAGGTTCCCAGGAGCCAGACGGGGCGGCCGGCGCGGCCGAGGCGTTTGGTCCGGAGGGCGCGCGGGGCCTGTCGTTCGAGGAAAAGGACGTGATCCGCGAGCGGGAGGATCTGGCTGGAAAGGGTTTCGGCGGCGGGCCGAGGGACGCAGCGCGCGAGTTCTTCGGCGCGTTCGGCGAGGAGATGGCGAAAGCGCCTGAGGACGGCGAGTCGACGGCGGACGGGTACGGCGGACCACGTGGCCTGGGCGAGTCGGGCCGTGGACAGCGCGGCTTCGATCCGTGGGGATTGGGGCGCCGCCGGTTCCGTTCGGGCGTCTGACAGGTTGGGGAGCATCAGACGTTTTGAAGGAGTTCGTCCGGCGCGGCGTTGCCGGACGGAGGAGCGGGAGACGTGGAGCCCCAGTCGGCTCGGGCGCCGAGATCCTCGAGGAGCAGGCGGGAACTGATTCGGGCGCTTTCGAAGATCACGGGCAGGCCGCTTCCGGGGTGCGTGCCGCCGCCGACGAGGTAGACGCCGTCGAGTTCCTCGAACCGGTTTTGCGGTCGCAGGTGGAGCATCTGGTCGAGGGAATGGGCGAGATTGAAGGTGGCGCCACGGTAGATCTCGTAGCGTTGTTCCCAATCGGCGGGGGTGATCACGCGTTCGAAGCGGATCTGCTTTTCGGAGACGTCGAAACCGGCTTCGGCGATTCGGCGCAGGGCGAGCTGGCGGTAGCGGGGTTTTTCGCGCTCCCAATCGACGTTGGGATGCTGATGGGTTACGGGAACCAGAACGTAGAGCGCGGAATGTCCCTTGGGAGCCAGGGAGGGGTCCGTGACGGAAGGATTTTCGACGTAGAAGGAGGGCTCCTCTCCGAGCCTGTGAGTGTTCTCGATCTCGTCGAGATTCCGGCGGTAGTCCCTGGCGATATAGATGTTGTGGTGCGGCTGCGAGTAAGTGCCTTCTAGGCCGAGATACAGCATGAACGTCGAGCAGGAGTACTTCTTCCGCGCGAGCTTCTGGTCCGACCATCTGCGGCGGAGGGAGTCGGGGACCAGGCGGCTCATGGCGCGGGCGAAATCGGCATTCACGACGAGCGCGTCGGATCGATGGATTCCGGAGGCGCTTCGGACGCCGACGGCCCTGCGGCCTTCGAACACGATCTCCTCGACCGGTTCGCCGAGGTGGAACTCAACGCCGAGTCGTTCGGCGAGGCGGGCCATGCCCCGGGTGATGGCGCCGCAGCCACCGATGGGATGGAAGACTCCGTACTCGTACTCGAGGAATGACAGGATGCTGAAGAGGCTCGGGCAGCGGAACGGGGACATCCCGAGGTACTTCGACTGAAAACTGAAGGCGAGTCGGATCCGGGGATCGGAGAAGAAGCGAGCGAGGTAGGTGTCGACGGACTGATGCGGGCGGATCATCGGAAGCATTTTCAGCATCCGGAGATTGAGAAGGTCCGACCAGCCGAGGAAGGGGTTCTGCAGGCACGGCATCATGGCCTGGAGCTTGACCCGGTTCTCATCGAGGAATCGGCGGAAGTTCGGGGCGTCCCGCGGAGCGATGGCGGCGATCTGCCGTTCCATGGCGGGGACGTCGGCGGTGCATCTCAACTCGCCTCCGGCGCCAAACACGAGGCGGTACTGGGGGTCGAGCCGGACCATCGGGATTTCCTCGTCGAGACGGGCGCCGGCCACGGCGAAGATTTCCCGCAGGACCTGGGGATAGAGGAAGAAGGTGGGGCCGAGGTCGAATTTGAACCCGTTCGCCTCGATCGAGGATGTTCGGCCACCGACGAGGGGCATCCGTTCGAAGACGCGGACCCGTTGGCCGCTGGCGGCGAGAAGGATCGCGGACGCGAGTCCTCCGGGTCCGGCGCCGATGATGTTGATCTGCTTGCTCATGGGAGTCGTGGGATTCGATGGGATGACTGGATCCGGGCACGGGGGTGCCTTGGGGGCCGTGGGTTGGGCCATGCCCGGGTGGTGCTGACTGTTTGGAGTGGGCGCGGGCTGGCCTTGCAGGGGGCGCCAGAGATCAATCTGACGTCCGCTCCGAGGAACCGTACCTACGCCGCGGTGATGGCGACCGGACCCGGAGGGCTGGGTGCGGGGAGGACGGTGAGTTGTTTTTCCGATCCTTCCCGGTCCGCCGCCCGTTCCGTTCGTTCAGGTCACGAGGCTTCCGGAACTGATTCGCGCTGCTCGATCCACTTGCGGAGCTTGCAGAGCGCGATGTTCTGGAGCTGGCGGATGCGTTCGCGGGTCAGGCTGAACATCTCGCCCACCTCCTCGAGGGTTTTCTCGGAGCCGCCCTCGAGGGCGAACCTCTGGCGAAGGATGGTGAGTTCCCGGTCGTTGAGGCGGTCGAGCAACTCGCGGACCATGTCGGTTCGGGTCCGGTGCTCGAGATCCTGGTACGCCGTGGAAGCCCGTTCGTCGGCGACCACCTCCGAGACCGTGCTGCTGTCGTCGTCGCCGAGTTGGGCGTCGAGCGAGACCATGCTGAGCATGGCGCGGCGCATTTTGCGGATCCGGGAGATCGGAAGGTTCATCTCGTCGGCGATCTCCTCGTCGCTGGGCTCGCGGCCGAGTTCCTCGTGGAGGCGGGTGTGGAGGCGCCAGAAGTGGGCGATGCGATCCCGCAAATGAATCGGGATCCGGATCGTTCGGGACTGGTTGGCCACGGCGCGTTTGACCGCTTGCTTGATCCACCAGGAACTGTAGGTGGAGAACTTCGCGCCCTTGGTCGGATCGAAGTAGTCCACGGCCTTCATCAGGCCGATGTTGCCCTCGTTCACGAGGTCGAGGAGGGGGACGCCGTGGTGTTCATAATCGCGGGCGATCTTGACGCAGAGGCGGAGGTTCGCGCGGATCATGTGTTCACGGGCCCGCTTGTCGCCGCGCTGGATGCGCCGGGCCAGCAGGACCTCCTCGTCAGGGGTCAGCAAGGGCACCTCGGAGATCTCCCGGAGGTACTGTTCGAGGGGTGACCGGACCCCGAGGGACCGCGACACGGGTTCGAGAGGGATGGTGGCTGGAAGGCCGTGCGGGCCCGTTCCGAGGGAGGTTCTCGAAGCCTTTACAGGCGCGGGGGAGGCTGGTGCCTGCGGGGTCCTGGTTATCCTGGAAGCCCGGGTCGATGCTCCCCGGTTCACCGCCAACCGAGCCGCCTTCTTTGAGAGCTTTTTGCTGTTCATTTCCATGGTCCCAATTTCGTGGCTTCTGAATCGGACTCTTCCGATCCGATTTCCCACCGGAAGTTGACGGGTTGCGGAGTCCATTCGTTCAAACAACCGGCGTTTTTTGTTTCGACGGGCGTCACAATGCCAAGGCGCGGCCAGTTTGTCAAAGACAAGTTTATAATTTGTCTGCAAAAGTCTAACTGTTTGCGCAGTAATTTGTTGAAAATGTCGAGAGTTTGTTCAGTTTAGCGGCGTGGTTGCGTTACAACATCCGATTTTGGTGGTTTCGCGTCTGACGGGGTTGAGCCCGCACGTGATTCGGGTTTGGGAAAAGCGGTATGGGGCTGTGGTGCCGGCGCGGACGGGCACCAACCGGCGGCTGTATTCGGACGACGACGTCGAGCGTTTGAGGTGGCTGGCACGGGCGACGGATGCGGGGCACAAGATCGGGAT
>JBFWOK010000216.1:0-10670 GCA_050250555.1 Limisphaerales bacterium | reverse complement strand
CTGCGAAGGCTTCCCGCCGCCCTCGTTCACAGCCTGGCCGTCGACGGCCACGGCCACGCCTGGTTCCAAACCGAAAAAGGTCCGGCGGGTATTCTGCGCCAACCCATGACCCTCGCGGAGAAGGCGGAGTACTTCGAGGACGAGATCGAGCGCTTCATCAAGCGGACGCCGCTCGGCTATCTGTCCGAGGTCGGGCTGGGCGCGCCGGGAGACCGCTCGAAGATCATCTATTCCGACAGCGACAACGACGGGCTCTGGACGTCCATGTACGGCGCCGGGGAGTGCTTTGCCTTCGCGGCCACCGGGAAGCCCGAATTTGCGCGGCGCGCCCGCCAGGCGTTTGAAGCGCTGCGGTTCCTCCAGAAGGTCACCCAGGGCGGCCCGCACAGTCCGCCGAAAGGGTACGTCGCCCGCACCATCCGTCCCGTCGAATGGCCCGATCCCAACGCGGGCCGGCTGGAGAGGGATCGCGAAACCCGCGCCGACGGCGATCGCCTCTGGAAAGTCTACGAACCCCGCTGGCCGAAGAGCGCGGACGGCAAGTGGTACTGGAAGAGCGACACCAGTTCCGACGAATTGGACGGCCACTACTTCTTCTACGCCCGCTACCACGACCTTGTGGCGGACGACGCCGAGAAGGAGCGGGTTCGCGAAGTCGTCCGGGATCTGACCGATCATCTCGTCGACCACGATTTTCAATTGGTCGACCACGACGGAACCGTCACCCGCTGGGGTGTGTTCGGACCGGCGAGCCTCAACAACGATCCCAACTGGTGGGCGGAGCGGGGCCTGAACTCGCTCAGCATGCTGAGCTACCTCGCGGTCGCGGAACATGTGACGGGCGACGCCAAGTACGGTCGCGCCGCCCGCAACCTGATCGATCAGCACGGCTACGCCGCCAACATCATGAACCCGAAGACCCAGAGCGGCTTCGGTTCGGGAAACCAGAGCGACGACGAGATGGCGTTCATGTGCTTCTACAACCTCCTGAGTTACACGAAGGAGACCGCGTGGCGTTCGCGGTGGCTCTACGCGTTCCACGCCTACGCCGCCCTCGAACTGCCCGAGACGAATCCGTTCTTCAATTTCGCGTACGCGGCGCACGGCGTTGGGGCGTCGTTCAGCACCCCCTGGGGCGACTTCCCCATCCATCCGTGGAATGGCTGGCACGAAGACAGCCTCGCCACCCTCCGCGGGTTTCCCCTGGATCGCTGCAATTGGGGCCACCACAACAGCCACCGGCTCGACCTCATCCGACTCCCTCCCCAGCATTCGACCGACCTCTACGACCCGCGCCGAAGCGGTCGTGGCTACCGTGTCAACGGCCGCGTCTTGCCGGTGGCGGAACGGCATTTCGGGCATTGGAACACGGATCCCTGGCGACTCGACTACGGCGGTGACGGACGGGAACTCGCCAGCGGCACCGTCTTTCTCCTGCCCTACTACATGGGCCTGCACCACGGATTCATCGGGAAATAGGGAACTTCACCCGAACGGATCTTCCAGCCGGACACTCGCATTCTGAAAATCCGACAGATTCCGTGTCACCACGGTCAACTCATGCGCGAGCGCCGTGGCGTCAACCAGATACCTCACAGGGAATCGGTGGTCTCGGAGGGAAGGGGCCGAAACCAGTCCTTTTCCGGACACGCCAGCAGCCAGTCCACCACCCCGTGGTTGTCGGGGACAGCTCGACGCTTGAGCAGATACCGCCCCTCCTCGACGCGCTCGATCTCAAAGCACTGTCCCGCCCGGAGCCGATCCCTCTCGCGCAACGGCGCCGGCAACACGATCTGCCCCTTCGAAGACACGATGGTTTCCACGGCGGGTAAGATCCAATCTTACGCGAGGCTTCGTCAAGCGCCCTCTCCCCGCCCCGGGAGTTGCGCCGGGCCCGCTTGGCCCCATTCTTCCGCCCGTGTCCATGTCGCGCATCGCCCTGGTCCTGTCCGCCGCCCTCGTCGTCACCGGCTGTGGCGAACGGGAACGGCACCCGGCCGTGGCGGCGCCTTCAGCGACCCAAGCGAAGCCCCTCGGTACCACCCCTTCCAAGCCCTTCAACCCCATGACCGACAAACTGCGGAAGACCGACGCCGAATGGCGTGAAATCCTGACCCCGGAACAGTTCCATGTGCTGCGCAAACAAGGCACGGAACGGGCCTTCACGGGCGCCCTTTGGAACGTGAAGGACAGCGGGACGTATGTCTGCGCGGGATGCGGCCTCGAACTCTTCCGTTCCGACCACAAGTTCGATTCGGGTACCGGCTGGCCGTCCTACTGGCAACCCGCCATTCCGGCCCACGTGGACACCCGCGAGGATCGGGGGCTTTTCATGAGGCGCACCGAGGTTCACTGCTCCCGGTGCGAAGGCCATCTCGGCCACGTGTTCGATGACGGCCCCGCGCCCACCGGCCTCCGCTACTGCATCAACTCCGCGGCGCTCCGGTTCGAACCGGCCGCGAAGCCCTGACCCAACCAACTCCGAACGACCGACGGGCGACGCCCCGGAAGCCGCGGATCAGGCCGCCACCACCTGTCCGGCCGCATCCTGGGGCGCCGTCGCGCCCCACACGCGGAGGGGTTGGTAGAACGTGTCGCGCTGCACCGGCTCCAACCCCGCCTCCCGGATCGCCTTCACCATCTCCTTCTCCGTCCGCCCCTGGGGCGACGAAGCGCCGGCCATATGGAAGATGTGCTCCTCGAGGATCGTCCCGTGCAGGTCGTCCGCGCCGTAGCTCAGGGCGACCTGCGAGAGCTTCGTGCCCAGGCCAACCCAATACGCCGTGATGTGGTCGAAGTTGTCGAGGTAGAGCCGGCTCGTCGCGATGGTCCGCAACGACTCGGCCCCCGTCGGGGCGTGATCCACCGGGATCCCGTTGTTGTCGGGCTGGTACGGCAGCGGAATGAACCCGGTGAACCCTCCCGTCTCATCCTGAAGTTCCCGTAGCCGCCGCAGGTGATCGATCCGGTCCGCCCGGGTTTCCAGGTGGCCGTAAAGCATCGTGCAGGTGCTCCTCCCTCCCATCCGATGCCAGGTCCGGTGAACATCGAGATACTCCTCGGCCGATTCCTTCCCTCGCGCGATCCCGCTTCGGATCTCCTTCCGGAAGATCTCCGCCCCGCCCCCGGTCAATGAATCCAGACCCGCCGCCTTCAGTTCAGCCAGCGTGTCCGGAACCGACTTTTTCGCGAGCCAGGCGAGATGGAGGATCTCGATCGCCGTGAAGCACTTCAGTTGAAGCCCGCTGGAAAGGGCTTTGAGCGCGCGCAGAAACCCCAGGTAATGCGAAAACGGAAGGGACGGATGCAGCCCGCCCACGATGTGGAGCTCCGTCACCCCGAGAGTGAGCGCATCCCTCGCCTTGGCGACCATCTCCTCCACCGAAAGTTCGAAACCGTCCGAGTCCCGCTTCTTCCGGGCAAACGCGCAGAACTGACAGCTGAGGATGCAGTAGTTCGAGTAGTTGATGTAGCGGTTGACGATGTAGCTCGCCCGGTTCCCCACCTTGCGCTGGCGCGCCTGGTCCGCCAAAGCCCCGAGCGCGTGCAGGTCAGCGCCCTCCATCAGGCGCAATCCCTCCTCGTCCGAAAGGCGCCCACCCGAAAGAACCTTCTCCCCCAACCCGCCCAGGCCGCCCGCCGCCATTGCCAACGCCACGTTCGTCATGCGTCCGGGCAGTCTGCCCCAACCACCCGCCGGCGCAATGTCACAGCCCGTCAAGCCCTCGGTGACGCGTTCGTCACCGGCTTGTCACCGGACGCCCGTTGAAGCACCGTGCCCTGCAGTGATAGCCACCATGCGCGTCATGGCAAAAATCCTGGTGGTCGACGACGAAGTGGATGCCGTCGAACTCATATCGTTCAATCTCAAGGCCGCCGGCTTCGATGTCGTCGCCGCCGCCGACGGCGCCGAAGCCCTCAAAGCGGCGCGTCTCCACGCACCGGACCTCATCCTCCTGGACGTCATGCTCCCGGAAATCGACGGCCTCGAAGTCTGCAAACTTCTGCGACGCGACCCCGCCACCGCGGGCATCCCCGTCATCATGCTCACGGCCAAGGCCGCCGAAATCGACCGCGTTCTCGGCCTCGAACTCGGCGCCGACGACTACGTTTCCAAGCCCTTCAGCCCGAGGGAACTCGTCCTCCGCGTGCGCAAACTCATCGAGCGAAGGCAGAAACCCGCCCCGAAGGCCGACCACTTCACCTTCGGCGATCTCAGCCTCGATATCCCGCGCCACCTCGTCACCGTCGGCGGGAAACGCATCGACCTCACAGCCACGGAATTCAAACTCCTCACGACCCTCATGGAGCGCCGCGGACGCGTCCAATCCCGCGACCAGCTGCTCCAGGACGTCTGGCAGTACGACAACGTGATCGACACACGGACCGTGGACACCCACATGCGCAGGCTGCGCGAAAAACTCGGGCGCGCCGCCCGGTACCTCGACACCGTCCGCGGAGTCGGATACCGCTTCGCCGAGGAATGATCGCCTGAGCGCGACCGGCTCCGAAAGTCCGTCCCGTGTGGCCCCAACTTGCGCTCGCCGCAGCCGCCATCGCCCTGGCCGGCATCCTCTTCGCTTGGCATCGCCACGCGCGAAAGCTTCGAACTGAGATCACCGACCTCGGCCGGCGGCTCCGCGAGGCGGGTGAATCCAGCGAGTCGGCCCGCCGCGAACTCGAACGGGAACACGCCGGCCGCGAAGTCATCTTCGACTTCATGATCGAAGGGCTTGTCGTCCTCGATCCCCAAGGCCGAATCCGCCTCATCAACCGCGCCGTCGAGCAGAGTTTCCGCATCAATGTCGACGCCCGGGGGCAAACCCTGCTCGAAGCCTTCCGCCGGCACGAGCTTCAGGACCTCGCCAACCGCGCCCTCGCCGAAGGCCAGGCCCTCGGACTCTCCCTGACGCTCGACGGCATGCCGACCCGCTTCCTCGAAGTCAATGCCACCGCCTTCCAGGACACCCGCGGGGCCCAACGCGGCGTGGTCCTCGTCTTTCACGACGTCACCCGCCTCAACAGCCTCGAAGCCACCCGCCGCGAATTCGTCGCCAATGTGAGCCACGAGCTCCGCACCCCCATCACGATCATCAAGGGCTACGTCGAAACCCTGCTCGACGGCGCCCGGAATGATCCCAAACTCGCGCTTCAGTTCCTTCAGACCATCGAAAAGCACACGAACCGGCTCACGTTCCTCATCGAAGACCTCCTCACGATCTCCCAACTCGAAGCCGGTCGCGTCGTCGTCAACCGTCAACTCAGTCAGCTTCGCCCGCTCGCGGCCCGAGTGCTCGAGGACTTCACGGCCCGCGCCGCCAACCGCCAAGTCCGCCTCGTCAATGACGTCCCCGAATCCGTCTCCCTGCGCGCGGACCTCGACCGCATCCAGCAGGTGCTGGTCAACCTGGTCGACAATGCCATCAAGTATGGCCGCGCCGGCGGGGAAGTCCGCCTGACCGCGCACCCGGACGAATCGCGGCAGGTCCTCGAGATCGTCGTCTCGGACGACGGACCGGGAATCCCCCCGGACTCGCTCCCCAGGGTCTTCGAACGCTTTTACCGCGTGGACACGGCGCGGTCGCGGGAACAGGGAGGCACCGGGCTGGGGCTATCCATAGTCAAGCACATCATCCAAGCGCATGGCGGTGATGTGTCCGCCGAAAGCCAGCCGGGTCACGGAACAACGTTCACACTGACCCTGCCGTGGGAGCCTCCGCCCCGATCAACCGAGGAACCCGCCCAGCCCGAAACCGCGAGTTCCCAATCTTGAGATCGCAAATAGCCGTTCAGGTCAGGCGACCCGAGTCCGGCGTCGATTCCACGCCCGCACCCCCAGGAATCCAAGAAGCCCGAGACCGGCACCCATCGCCGACTGCCCCAACTCGGGGACCTGGGTGTAGGAAAACGTGATGGACTCCGGAAACGTGTTGTTCGGATGGCCCAGCAGAGTCGAATTGATGAACCACGGCGTCATCGTGTAGCCGTCGGCGTTCGCGTCGAAGCCCGGCTGGAGATCCGAAAGTGCTCCGGTTCCGTCGGTCAGCATGTAGAAGTACGACGACGTGTTCGCCGACTTGCTGAACGTTGTCGAACTCGGCCCCAACCCCGCGATCGTCGTGATGGTCAGGTTGTAGCTCGTCAGATCGGCGAGCGCCTCGACGCTCTCGTAGTTGGGGCCGATCACCGTCGTGTCGAAGGAGAAAGTCCCCGAAACCGCCGTCTGTCCGCTCTCCGAAATTCCGGCGATCGTGTAGTTCAGGATCGCACCCTGCGCCGTCAGCCCCGTTGTCCCCACCGTCACGATGAACGCAGCAAATGCCGATAGTTTCCGCATATGAATCCTTGGTTTTCCCAACCTCCGACGAGCGTGGCCCGGTATCCCGAGCCCTGATACGACCCGTCAAACGGCGCCCACTAAGCCCCGCCCACCTCCATCATGGCAAGTGAGTAACGCACAAATGGCGTAGGAAAATTAGCTAGGACAATTCACTTATCGAGGCCGACGCTCCCCCTCGTCACCCGGTCAGGGATTGGAGCCGTTCCGCCTGGCGCTCCCATTCTTCGTGCAGCGCCGGAAGCCGCACATGCAGGTGCTGGATCTCCCGGTTCACCGCCATCGCCCGCCCCGGCGTGTTGTAGGTGTCGGGATGTTCCAACTCCGCGACGAGTTCCTTCTCCTGCGCCTCCAACCGGCCGATCTCCGTCTCGAGCTCCTTCACCTGCCGCTGAAGGTCGCGCCGTTCCCTGGCCCTGGTCTGACGGTCCTCCGCTTCGAGCCGCTTCTGTTCCTTGCGCGAAACCGAGCTCCCGCCCGTTGACCCGGAATCGGTTCCGCCGGAAACGGAACTCTTCGCCCCCGTCGTCGCCGACCCACCGACCCGTCCGTCGGGCGACACAGGACCCGCCGCCCCGGTCAGTCCGTCCCGCGCGGCCTGGCGGGTTTTCTCCAGGTAGTACTCGTAGCCTCCAGGGTAGTGGGTCAGCCGCCCCGCGCGGACATGGACGACATGCGTGGCGATCGCGCGGATGAAATGCACGTCGTGGCTGATGAACACCAGGGTGCCTTCGTACTGCCGCAGCGCCTCGATCAACGCATCGACGCTCGCGAGGTCGAGGTGGGTCGTCGGCTCGTCCATCAGCAGGAGATTCGGCGGATCGAGAAGGAGTTTGACCAGGGCCAGCCGACTCTTCTCGCCACCGCTGAGCACCCCGACCTTCTTGAAAACGTCGTCCCCCCGGAAAAGGAAACTCCCGAGAACCGTCCGGACGAATGTCTCGGTCACCCTTTGCGGCGTGTCGAAACCCTCCTCGAGCACCGTTCGCTCCGGTTTCAGCGTGTCGAGGCGATACTGGGCGAAGTACCCCGACCGCACATTGTGCCCGAGCGTGACCTCCCCGAGCGCGGGTCGAAGCACCCCGGCCAGGAGCTTGAGCAGGGTCGACTTTCCCGCGCCGTTGGGCCCGACCAGCACGATCCGCTGCCCACGTTCCGCCTCGAAATCGAGGCCCTCGTAGATCTTCAGGTCGCCGTAGCCGAAATGAACCCCCGATATCCGGATCGCGCGCAACCCGCCGCGTTCCGGCTGGGGAAACCGGAATTCGCCCATGGCGGCGTCGGAACCCGACACTTCCACCATCTCCTCCCGCAGGCGTTCGATGAGCTTCATCTTGCTCTGCGCCTGCGCCGCCTTCGTGTTCTTGGCGCGGAATCGGTCGACGAATTCCTGGAGCTGATCGATCCGCCTCTGCTGCGCCTTGGCGGCGGCCGCCAGGGCGGCCTCCGTCACGTCCCGCTGCTGCAGGTAGCTGTCGTAATTGCCCGTGTACTTGAACAACCGCGCCTGCCTCAATTCCACCGTGTGGGTGCAGAGTTGATTCAGGAATTCCCGGTCGTGGGAGATGAGGAGGACGGCCCCCGGATACGACTTGAGGTAGCTCTGAACCCAAAGCAGCGCCTCGAGGTCCAGGTGGTTCGTGGGTTCGTCCAGCATCAGAAGATCGGGTTCCGACACCAGGAGCCGCGCCAGGTGCGCGCGCATCACCCAACCCCCGCTCAGCTTCCTCGCCGGCCGGTCGTAATCCGTCTCGCGAAACGCCAACCCAGCCAGAATGCGCTTCGCCCGCGCGATCGTCTCGCCGTCAACGACGCCATGCGGGTCGTTGTGGGGGCCTCCGGAATCATCCACCACGGGAGAAGCGTGCCCCAACGCCAGGTCGAGCACCGTCTCATCCCCGACCGGCGCGCTTTCCTGCGGCAGAATCCCGACCCGCGCGCCCCGCGCGAATGAAATCGTCCCCTCGTCGGCCGTCTCCTGGCCCAGAAGGATCCGGAACAGGGTCGATTTGCCCGCGCCATTGGGCCCCACCAACCCGACCCGATCGCCCTCCACGAGCGCGAGCGCCGCCTCGGAAAAAAGCGTCCGGCCTCCGAACGCCTTGGATAGTCCGCTGAACGTCAGCATGCGCCGACAGGATTGCGGGGTTCGCGTTCGGACTCAACGAAGAGAAACGCCTCCCTGCCCCTGAAGGCCCATCCGACCTTGGACGGATGGGCCCCCCCCTTTGTAGAATTCCTCCTTGGACTTGGAACTCTGGATTCTTCTGGGACCCCCCAAATCCTCGGTGGCGCATCCCTTTCATGGACGAACAAGCCCACGCCTGACAAGAGATGAGTCCGGAACCCGGGGTAACTTCGTTGGTTAGAATCGCGGACTAGCGAAATGGCATTCGCCAGGTTCGACACACGCCCCCGCTTACCTACGCGAACCTGAGTAGAAATCGGCGCCACCGAAGTCGGGTGGCGTGGTTCCTCGAGGCCAAACCAACCGGGACACGCACCCCCTGTCCGAATCGAAAGGGCACCCGATGGGTTTTCCCCACGAGCGGCCAACTCACGCTTTCTTGAAGCCGGCAAGGACCCCGCAATGGACCAGGGTCGGGATCACGTCCCGAGGAACAAGGCCCGCCTCCTCCAGCCACCGCGCGTATTCCGCCCGGCTATACGCCCGGCCTTCGGTCAGCGCGAACAGGAGGGCCGAATAGAGGGCCACCGGCAGCGGGCCATCCAACGCGTCGTTCAAGAAGACGTCATGGATCAGAACGCTCCCTCCCGGATTCAGGCTCGCCGCGGCGCGCGCGACCAACCGCTGACAATCGGGAACGTCCCAATCGTGCAGGACATTGGAGAACAGGACCGCATCCGACGACGGGTACGCATCCTCGAGGAGATTGGCCGGATGAAAAGTGACACGCTCCCGGACCCCCCATTCATCGGCGCATTCCTCGGCCACTTTCAGCACTTCGGGGCGGTCCAGGATGATCGCCCGGAGGTTCGGGTGCGACCGAAGGAGCGCGTAGGCGTAGATTCCCGAACCGCCGCCGACATCCAGGAGCACGCGCGCATCCGGAAGGTTCACGCGTGAGCCGAGATAAGGCGCCACATTCCGCGCGCGCCCGGCCAGGCAGAGGGTCGAATCACGCGCCGACGCCTCGGCGTCGAGCGCCGACGGCACCCCGTCGCGGAAGGTGTGGGTGGTTCCCACGTCCCCGGCCGTGTGGGTGTTCGCTCCGCTGGGCCGGTTGGTCCTCAAACGCTCCACCATCGCCAGCACGCTCGGATTGTTCGCTCCCAACCCGAGATATCCACTCACGTCGAAGGCGCCTCCCGGAACCAGATGTTCCCGCGCCAGCGGAGTCAGCGTCAGGGGCGATCCGACTCCGCCCGCCACAAGGCCCATCGCCCGAAGCGCCGTCGTCAACACCAGGTGCGAACGTTCCGGGATCCCGAGCCGTTCCCGAAGTTCCCCGCTCGCGATCGGGCCCGCCGACAGGTGGCGGAACACGCCGAAATGGGCCACGGCGGCCGTCAGCAGTTCCGTCGCATGAATGCTCCGGAAATGGTCGAAAATCGGAGTTGGATCGGTTTCAGGAAAGCTGAGGTCCATACGGATGCGGCTCCTTGGATGAAACCCTACCGAAGACGACACCCCCGACGATACCGGAATTCTCGCCACCCCTCCGCGTGGGTCCGTGACCCGGCCAGTTCCCCCGCCTAGACTCGCGACGTGCTGGACCGGCCCCATCTGCTCCTTCCCCTGATCAGCAGCGTGATCTATGTGCTCGGAGCGCTCCTTGTCCGACGCGCCGCAGATCTCGGAGTCGGCCTCTGGCGCACCACGTTCGTCGCCAACTCGCTTTCGGCGATCCTTTTCCTTCCGCTCAAGCTGCTCGGCGGCCCCGGTCAGCCCGTATCGCAATGGTGGCAGCCCGCCGTGCTCGCCGCCGTCCTGGTTCTCGGACAAACCCTCGGGTTCTTCGCCCTGACCCGCGGTGACGTGACGGTCGCCACCCCGATGCTCGGCCTCAAGACCCTCCTGGTCGCGATCCTCACCCCCCTGCTGCTCCACCTGCCCGTCGAACCACGACTCTGGTGGGCGGCCGGCCTGAGCACCGCGGGCATCGCCCTGCTCCACCGCGCGGGGTCCGGCCATCCGCGCCGCCTCGGAATCAGCGTCGGCGCCGGCGCCGGCGCCGCGCTCGCCTTCGCGGTGTTCGACGTTCTGATCCAGCGCTGGTCCCCTCTCTGGGGCGCCGGCCAGCGCATCCCCTTCGTCATGATCCTCGGCGGCCTGTTCTCGCTCGTCTTCGTCCCGGTCTTCCGTGACCCC
>JBFWOK010000215.1:0-10675 GCA_050250555.1 Limisphaerales bacterium | reverse complement strand
GCGACTGGTGCAGTCGCCCGGCCAAAGCTGGCAAAACCGGGCGCACTTCTTTCGGACCGCTGCCGAATGCATGCGGCGGATCCTGATTGATGTGGCTCGGCGCAAGAGCCAGGTCCGGCATGGCGGCGGTCTGGAGCGCGTCTGCCTGGAGGACGTGGAAATTGCATCCGCCCTTGAAGGCGAGCGTGTGCTGTTCGTGAACGAGGCGCTCGATCGGCTTGCCCTTCTCGACGCCACCAAAGCGGAGATCGTAAAATTCCGCTTTTTCGTCGGACTCCAGAACCAGGAAATTGCCGAGTTGCTCGGCGTTTCGGAGCGGACCGTGGAACGGCACTGGCGCTTCGCCAAATCGTGGTTGTTGGCGGAACTGGGCAAAGACTGACCGCCGCAAATCGAAAAATGCTCGCTCGTTCGTGGCGGCTGGCGGACCAGAAGTCCGCTTATGCAGGTGAGACTATGGACAGCCAACCTCATCGTCCGGACTCCCCTTGGGAGCTTGGACCTTCAAAGATCGGACGCGCGGAGGACTCATGAACCGCGACTGGGCACCCTCACCCGGCCTCCGGCCACCCTCTCCCATCCGATGGGAGAGGGACGGGGTGAGGGCCGGTTCATGGGGAGCCCGACGAGATGCGATCCACCGCGCGGGAGCTATCTCGAAGCCAGGGAATCGTGCCGCCTTCACCTTGATCGAACTGCTGGTGGTCATTGCGATCATCGGGATTCTCGCCAGCCTGCTCATGCCTGCCCTCGCGAAGGCAAAGCAGAAGGGCCAGGGAATTGTCTGCATGAACAATCAAAAGCAGTTGACCCTCGCTTGGCTCACCTACGCCCACGACAACGACGACCGCGTTGCCGCGGCCATGGACGACATTTCGAGACCGAACGGCCCTCCCTCGTGGGTCACCGGTGGGATGAATTTTGAACCAGGCAATCGCTCGAATTGGGATGTTGCGGAAGACATTGCGAAGAGTCCGTTGGGATTCTTCTCCGGTGCAAGCGCGCTCATCTTCAAATGCCCTGCGGACCGCTCCACGGTCATACCGTCGAGCGGTCCTTACTCCGGGAAGCCGACGCCGCGGGTCCGCAGCATGGTTATGAATATCTGGTTCGCCGGCTGGCGCGGCACGTTGGATCCGAACGACGTAGCCGAGGACGGCTCGCGCCTTGTGGATGACTGGCCGATGGGTTTGCGTAGTACGACCTGGCAGATGTACCGTCAGCTCACGGAGGTCAATGATCCCGGGCCAGCGTGGACCTTTCTCTTCCTGGATCAACGCGCGGATACCGCAATACCTCCGGCATTCTTCATCGACATGCAGGGGTGGCCAGCAGCGCCCCGGGAGACGCGCTGGCATTGGGGCCTCCCAGCCGCCTCTCACAATGAGGCCGGCGTGGTTTCCTTTGTCGACGGCCACACTGAACGCAAGAGGTGGCTTGATTCGCGAACCACCCCTCCGCTCCAGAAGGGCAGGTTGATCGAACAATTCGCACCTCGGACTGGGCAGGTGAACACCGTGGCATCACCGGACAATCGCGACATCGTCTGGCTCCAGGAGCGGGCAACTCGCCGCATCCGCTGACAAGACCCCATGCACAATCCAGGTCATCCTCTCGGAAATCTTTGATTCAGCGGAAAGTGAACGGCGATTCGCATCCAGAAAGTGTGGCGAAAGAAGAGACCATCTTCCACGCCGCCTTGCAGTTTGGTGATCCCGCCAAACGGTCGGCCTACCTCGACCTGGCTTGTAACGGTGACCACGCGCTACGCGGGCGCATGGAAAAGCTCCTGGCGCTGGAACCAGGCGCCGAAGACGTCCTCAAGCCGCCGGTGGCCGAGATCGGGCCCCCCCTCGGCGCCTTCCCTGCGCGAGCGCCAGGCAAGGACGCTCAGATCGAAGTGCCTGAAGGGCGCATTGGCCGCTACAAGCTGCTCGAGAAGATCGGCGAGGGCGGCATGGGCGTCGTGTACATGGCGGAGCAGTGCGAGCCGGCGAGGCGGAAAGTCGCGCTGAAGATCATCAAGCTCGGCATGGACACCCGGCAGGTGGTGGCCCGTTTCGAAGCCGAGCGGCAGGCGCTCGCCCTGATGGATCATCCCAACATCGCCAAAGTATTGGATGCCGGGACCACCGACCTGGGTCGTCCTTACTTCGTCATGGACCTGGTGCAGGGCTTGCCCATCACGGAGTCCTGTGACCAGTCGGGCTCATCGCCACGCGAGCGGCTAGAACTTTATCTCGACGTCTGTTCGGCCGTCAGCCACGCCCATCAGAAGGGCATTATCCACCGCGACATCAAGCCTTCGAATATTCTCGTAACGCTGAACGGCGATAAGCCCGTGCCCAAAATCATCGATTTTGGGATTGCCAAGGCGCTCCAGCAGCAACTCACGGACAAGACACTCTTTACTCAATTTCAGCAATTTCTGGGTACCCCCGCCTATACCAGCCCCGAGCAGGCCAGTCTGAGTTCACTGGATATCGACACGCGCAGCGATATCTATGGTCTCGGCGTCTTGCTGTATGAGTTACTCACCGGAAAGACTCCCTTCGACTCCAGGGAATTGGTCGCGGCAGGGCTTGAAGGGATGCGCAAGACGATTCTGGAGCGGGAGCCCGCGCCGCCCTCCAGGAAACTCAGCACGCTGAACGGCGAGGATCTGACAAGAATTGCGAAATTAAGGGGAGCAGTTCCACCCAGGTTGATCCATGTCATTCGCGGCGACCTCGATTGGATCGTCATGAAATGCCTGGAGAAGGACCGAGCCCGTCGGTACGACACGGCCAGCGGACTGGCGGCTGACATTCGGCGGTACCTCGCGAATGAATCGGTGCTCGCCCGCCCGCAAACCTCCGCCTACCGGATCCGCAAATGGATTCGCCGGCACGCGGCCCAGTTTGTGATGATCTCCGTCGTGGTGACCGCGTTGATCGCGGCCGCCACCGTGAGCACGTGGCAGGCGATCCGGGCCTCCCGAGCGCAACGGGTGTCGCAGCAGGAGGCCGAAACGGCCAATGCCGTCAAGGCCTTTCTCGTTCAGCAACTCCTCGGAAAGACGGTCTACTGGACACAGCCACAGAAGCGCTTTGATCCCAACGATCGGGTCCTGATTGAGCGAATCGCCCGTGAAGTCGAGGGAAAGTTCACCAACCAACCGCTGGTTGAGGCGGAGGTACGAGAGGCCCTGGCGGATAGTTTTAGTACCTTGGACGATTATACCAATGGCCTAAAACAGGTGGAAAGAGTCGTCACTCTGCGAAGGGCTCATCAAGGAATGGCACACCCGGACACACTCCTCGCGCTCAGCAAACTCGGGAATTGCTTTTATGGGTTAGGACGCCACCGCGAGGCTGACGAAGTCTTGGATGAGACAATCGCCATCGCCAGAAGGGCCTCGAAGATGCTCACGGAGGGCGCGGGTGAGGCACTCTTTGCTCGCGGCTGGAGACTCACCTACGAAGGTCTGCCGCTAGCTGGAAGGCCTTACCTGAAAGAGGCCTTGGAGATCTTCAGGCAGATCTACGGCGAAAGCGATCTTCGCACCGGCACGAAATGGTATATGATGGCCGTCGTCACGCAGGAGCTCGGACAACTCGAGGAAGCAGAAGACCTTTTTCAATCGGGCATCCGGCAGTACACCCTCAGCCTAGGCACGAACGATTGGATGGTGGGGATCTTCCACAAGGGCTACGGCCTTCTGCTGACCCGTCTGGGCCGGTTCCCTGAGGCCATCTCGAACTTCGAAACCGCCCTCGAAATTCAGCGGCGGAGTGTTGGTCCGGACAACCAACACACATTGGAAGTCGAGACCTTCCTCTCCGATGCGCTCGCCTTACAGGGAGGGACGAACGAAGCCATCAGGCGCAACATCGAACTGCGCCGCCGCTGGGCCCAACACCTTCCGTTGGACCATCCGCGCAGGATGATACGCAACCTCGGCAGTTTCTTCGTCCGTTATCGCCAATTCGATGAAGCGAAGGCCGCCTTTGCTGACGTGAGGCAGGCTCTTACCGATTTCCCTCCGCAAAGACCTGATGAGTTCGAGACTTTGCTCCGCGCCACGGCTGTCGTCGATGGCTGGCCTGCCGCTGTCGATCTTTGTCAGTCAAACTTCGACCAGTTTCCAGACTCGCTGTCGACATGGCTCCGAAAGGCCTGGGTGTATCGGTACGCGGACCAGGAAGAGAAATACCGGGAAGTTGTGAATCGGGTCCTGCTGCTTTCAGTTTCTACCGCCAACACAAACGAACAGCATATCCCTATCGAGATTGCGGGTCTTGGACCGGCTGAGTTGCTTCCGGCGCAAAAGGCAGACGTGGAGGCGCGGATCGAAGCCTTGAATGCGGCGTTGCCCGGTCGGGCCGAAGACCTGCGCCGGCGGGGCTACCGGGCCATTGGCCAGTTCCACCTCAGGACGGGCGAGTTCCAACGTGCCTTGAAGAGTCTGGAACAGGCTGCGTCGGCCACCTCAGTCCCTGATGCCTACACGCTTTACCTCAAGGCGATTTGCCTAAAGCGCCTGAATCGAAGTGATGTGGCGACAGCCGCTGTGAATGAAGCCGACGCTCTCAACGCTGCGCAGTTCACGTCCGAGCCTGCCTACGATCGGTTTCTGGAACCGGGCCAGATCTACCATTGGCGCGTCCTGCGTCGTGAGGCCCACGCCGAGATCGACGGGAGATAAGCAGAGTTGGAGTTGGGAACGGCGGGGTCGGCGCTGACGTGAGGAGGCTCTCTCTCGAGTTCAGGAGGCGTCGCGCGTTGGGCGCAATAAAGTCAGAGTTTCCTTACCGCGTCTGGCGTTCGGCAATATGAGAAAAAGGCTGCGTTCTGATGTCGGCTGTCAGCCAAGGAATCCGCCTTTTCATATGAAGGCATATGAATACTTGCTCATTGCTCGAGGCCCGACTTCTCGCCTTCGCGTTCTTCGGGGCTGCGGTGTTCTCGCCTGGATTTCCGTCCCGGCCCGCCACCGGCGATCACCAGTGAACAATACACGGCCGATCTTAACGAAGTCCGCCAACTCGGCGCGATCAACAGATGATGACGGAAATGCACGCTCTCAGCCAACGCCTTGCCTATATGATTCCGAACCCTGCGCTTGCACCGTACAGCACCGATCAACAGTTCACGACGACCTCGAGACGCGCCGTGGCGGCTCTGCTCCACAGGCTGACGGCGAGATGTGTCAACGGTGGCGCACCGAGACATGTCCCGTGGAGGGTCCCCATTCCGCTGCCCACCGTGCTGAGCCTTGGGGCCTCAGCCACGCTCTGCCTCGGTCAACCGGCGGGCGCGATCCAGTTCAGCGCCTCGACCTACGAGGTGAGCGAGACCAACCTCACGGCGATCCTTGCCGTTCAACGGGCGGGAGACCCGTCGGCCTCGGCCACCGTGGACTACGCCTCGAGCGGCGGGAGCGCGACAGCGGGTGCCGATTACACCGACGTCTCCGGGACGATCGTGTTCGCCCCCGGAGAATCGGTCCGGCCCATCGCGGTTCCCATCCTCAACGACGCCGCGATCGAACCGCCGGAGGCCTTCACGGTGACGCTCGCCAACCCGACCGGCGGCGCCGTCCTGGGCACGCGCGCCACGGCCACGGTGCGCATGCTCAGCAACGACACCGCGATCGGGTTCGAGTTCGGCAACTATCGCGTGGCGGAAGAGGCCGGCTCGGTGGTCCTCGGAGTAAGGCGCGGGGATGACGGTGATTTTCCCGTAACCGTGGACTTCGGCGTCACTAATCTTACGGCCACCGATGGCGTGGACTATGTGGCCATCAGTGGCACGCTGACCTTCGCGCCCGGTGAGCACCTCGAGCTGCTCACGGTCCCGATCCTCAACGACGGTGCCAAGGAGGCGGCCGAGACGTTCCGGGTGTTCTTGAGCAACGCGACCGGCGGGGCGGCTCTGGGCGCGCGACAAACCGCCACGATTAGCATCGCGGACAATGACTCTGGCGTGCAGTTCGCCCACGAAGGCTATTGGGGTCCGGAATACCTCGTGGAAGAGTCGCACGGCCAGAAAACGGTCACGGTCCTGCGAGGAAGCGATGATGTCTCGCAGCCATTCACCGTGGACTTCGTGACCACTAATGGGACCGCGACGGCGGACTTGGACTACGTGGCCACCCAAGGGACGCTCTCCTTTGCCCCCGGCGAGAAGGAGAAGACGTTCACCCTGCCAGTCCTCGCGGATGACCAGATCGAGCCCGATGAACATTTCTCGGTGGAGCTGCGAAACCACACCGGCGGCGCCGGATTGGGTGGCACGAGGACGGTCAGGGTCTGGGTCTTCGACTCCACCGGGGCTACGGCGCACCGGATCGAGGGGATCTCGAGGGCCCCCGGCGGTGGCGTCGAGTTGAAAGTCGGTGGTAACCCCGGCTCCGCGGTCCGCGATCTCTACGATCTGTATCCCATCGAAGTGTCCGACGACTTGAGGGTCTGGTGGCCCTGGGTAACGCTGATGCGGACCAACGCCTCGGCCCAACCCCTCTCCTGGACCGACCACGACGCCAGCGGCGCGGACCGGAAGTTCTATCGCACCCACGGCACGACCTTCACCCTGGCTACGCCCTTCGGCTTGAAACCGACCGGTCCCTTCCCGGTGGGGGTCCGGTGGCAACTGCTCACCGACCCGTCGCGCCGCAACCGTTATGGCGTTTCCACGAACAGCTCGTTCATGGTGACGGTCTGGTATCCGGCCGTCCCCCAACCGGGACAATTTCCAGCGCCCGTCTGGCACCCGCGTTCGTGGCCTTACCTGGTGAGTCACGCCACCATGGATGCCCCCTGTGCGGAGGATCGGGCGCCCTATCCGGTCGTCCTCTATTCCCACGGCTTCGGCTTAAACCGCGGCTCCGCCAGCGAGAAAGGGCCCTACCTGGCGAGCCATGGGTACGTGGTTGTGGCGACGGACCACTACGATACCGACGGCTCCGTTTTCCCCGATGGCTCCTATCACCAAGCGAGCTCACCGGCGCTGGACGAAGCGGGCCTGCGCGAGCGCGTGGCGGATCAATTGTTCGTCCTGGCTGAACTGGCCCGGTGGAGCCGGGAGGATCCCGACTTCGCTGGCCGGTTGAACCTGGACGCCGTGGCGGCGGTGGGGTCTTCCTTCGGTGGAGTCACCGCGGCGGAGCTGGCTCGAATCGAACCGCGTTGCCGAGCCGCCGTGCTCTTCGATCCCCTCCCTTGGTTTCCCGCGCAACTGTCCGCTACCGGTGTTCAGAAACCGTTGCTGCAGATCAATGCCTCCGACAACGCCGAGGCCGTTCTCTATACCCGTGCCACCGCCGACGCGATCTGGTTTCAGATCAGCCGGAGCGAACATGGCTCCATGGGCGGGCACGATTACTATTGGGCCTGGTATCCGGATTTGGTGAACGTCCGCGAGGCGGCGCGCACTGTGAATGCCTTCACGCTCGCTTTCTTGAACCGGCATCTCAAGGGACTGGACGCGCCGCTCCTAGACAGGCCTCCAGCCGATTTCCCGCGGATTGCGAACTGGAAGAAGCTATGAAGACGACATCCATCCCGGCCGACCTGCTGCTGGCCATCTAGCGTCCGTTTTGGAGCAAGCGGACGCTCTCAGCGTTGCGCAGTTACCGTCCGAGCTTGCCGACGATCGGTTTCTGGAACCGGGCTAACTCTACCAATGGCCCGTCCTGCGTCATGAGGCACACGCCGAGATCGGGCGTAGGTAATTCGAGTTGGCAACCACGGGGTTGGAGCCGGGCCGAGGTGGATCTCTTTCGATTTCAGGCGGCGTCGCGATGGGGCGCAATGGAGTCAGAGTTGGGTTACTTGGTCTGGCGTTTGTCATTAAGAATAAAAAGGAAAAAACTGAGTTCTGATGTCGGCTGACAGACAAGAAATCCGCCTTTTCGGATGAACGCATATGAATACTTTCTCCTTGCTGAACGCCCGACTTCTCGCCGTCGCCTTCTTCGGAGCTGCGGTGTTCTCGCCCGGGACACACGCCGACATCATCGCCGACTGGAACCAAACCGCCCGGATGTATCTCAGCCAGTATGCCGAGAGCCACTACGTGCGTGGGATGACCATGGTTGCCGTCGCCCAATTCGATGCGGTCAACGCAATCGTTGGCGGCTATATGCCTTATGCGTTGGAGATCGTTGCACCCGGAGCCTCGCCCGAGGCTGCCGCCGCTCAGGCGGCATTCACTGTTCTCACGAACATCAGCCGGGCCAATCTGGCCATGCTCAACAACGCCATGAACCAATCCCTCACGACGGTGGCGGACGGGCCCGCCAAGGAAGCTGGCCTTCAAATCGGCCGCCTGGCGGCAGACCGGATCATCCGTTTGCGTGCGGCCGACCATCCTGACCTGGTGGTGAATCCACCGACCAGTTCTGCCGTGGGAAAATGGCGATTGTCCCCGCCGAATACCACGCCGGGATGGGGGGCGAACAGTCGGTACCAACTTCCCTGGACCCTCCGAAGCGTGGCGGACTTCCGTCCCGGCCCGCCACCGGCGATTACCAGTGAACAATACGCGGCCGATTTTGATGAAGTCCGCCAACTCGGCGCGATCAACAGCACGAACCGCACCGCTGACCAAACAGAGGTCGCCAACTTTCACTTTGGACACGAGGCGACCTTCGTCCAAGCCGTGTTGGCGTCCCGCTCGCTTCCGCTGGTCGAATCGGCACGAGCCATCGCACTTTGCTATATGTCTGGAGCGGATGGAGACTACGCGTTCCATGAAGCTCAGTATGCCTACAGCTTCTGGCGCCCCTACACGGCGATCCGACTGGCGGGCAACGACGGCAATGGCGCGACCGAAGCCGATCCCAACTGGACGCCGCTCTTGGATACGCCCAATCATCCCGAGTATCCCTCGGGCACCTGCACCCTAACATCGGCCATGGTTGAAGCGTTGATCGCCAGCTACGGCGATGATTTCAGTTTCACCGGCGACTGGCCCGGCGCGCCGAAACCTCGGGAGTTTGCTCGTCTGTCGGCGGCGGTGGATGAAGCCGTAATCGCCCGCATTGCGGCCGGCGCCCATTTTCGTACCTCGTGTCTGGCGGGCGTCGAGCTCGGTCGAAGGATCGCCAGGAATACATTGGGCAACTTTCTGCGGCCCATACCGCGCATCGAGGGCAGCATGAACAGCAGCCCATCCTTTCAACTTCATCTCCACCCTGGGTCCGCGATCACCTATGTCGTTGAAGCCTCAAGCGACCTCGCCCAATGGACCCGATGGCAGACTAATGTCTATGGCGCGATCGCATTCGATACGGGAGTTCCCGGAGTCGGACAACGCTTCTATCGCCTTTTGCTGGACTTCCCATAAGGAGGGCCATTGCTTACGTGGCGGTTGCGAAGGTTGAGCCGCTTATCCCGAGGGGCTTGAGTCGGATTCGAGTCCCGCTGTCGGCAAATCATTCTAGTAGGACAGGCGCCGGAGGCCTCGCACACGGTCAAAGCCGGCATCGCGACTGACCAAGGGTTCGCGATCGTAGCGGGCAAAGCCGGCGATCCAATTGTCGTTCTCTCCTAGCCGGTGACCGATGCGGATCAACTCCCGGTCGATGTCGGCGGCGGCATCGACGACTCCCGGGTGAAGGCGGTAGATGGTCCACATTGCCAGCCAGGCCCAGGCGGCGTCGGCGGAGGGAAAAATCACGGAGATCTCGCCGGCCGTAATGATCGAAAGCCGGATCTGCTGCGCGCGTTGGCGGGCGAGGAAGGCTGAAGCCGAACCTTGAAGGCACTGGTGGCGCTCCGTGATCAAATCCGAAACGAAGGTGGTATCCGCAATCATCGGCGGGCGGGGCGTCGGGAGCGGCGGCCGCGCGAGGAGCGAAGAGCGGCGAGGATCTCGGGTTCGATCGGCGGGGGGCCCTGCTTCTCGATCCGCTCGAGCAATTCAGCGCAGGTGTCGGCCGGAAGCCGGACATGGCGAAGAATCACCTCGCTGAAGCTCTCGTTGCCTTGCTTGAGTCGGGCCAAGAGTTGGTGAGCCTCGGTTGAGATGGTGATTGTCGTCGATGGCATGCATGAATCATGCAGGATGCGGTGTGGGCGACAACCGAGATCACCACGCCGAATGGGCGTCTGCGCCGATCCGGATCCGCTCTTCCTCCGCAACCTGGATTGCGCTTCCGGTACCGGGAGCGCCCTGCCGACAGGACGGCCTCTCCTCGGACGGATGGCCAAGACCAGGACCACCAAGCCTCGCGGAGCCCAAATGCCGGGGTGTCATTTTCCCCACAATTCCCCACAGGAAATGTTCGGGACCGCTCGCAAAAACGACATGGAGCGCGGTTGGCGCGGCACGCGACGGGGCGAACGTTTACGCGGCCATTGCGAAGATTAAGGCCTTGGTCCCGAGGGGCTTGGGTTGGGTTCGAGTCCCGCCATCGGCACTTTTATGATCAACGAGTTAGGTGGGATTCCTCCTCTTTCCCCAAGGCGTAGAACGACAATTTCTTTATCCCGGGGTTCCCGTTATGTGGCTTGAATGGATATCCCAGGTGGATATCCTGTTCTTCTTGTGAGCAGCGAAACCGTGGTTTTCAAAGTTGGCAACAGCCTCGCAGTTCGCTTGGTTGGCAACTGTCGCCTGCCACGTGGCACCCGCGTCCGTGAGCGCCGGGAGGGTAAAACCATCGTGATCGAGCCGGTGGTCAATGCCT
>JBFWOK010000214.1:0-10743 GCA_050250555.1 Limisphaerales bacterium | reverse complement strand
GCCTTCCAGACCGGAGCCGTGAGATGGGCGAGCCAGAAGTCATGACTCGTCGCGGCCATGACCAGCAGGATGAAGAACGCCACGAAACCGAGGGCCTGGAAGGGCACCGAGTCGGGAGACAACCGAACAGGTGTCGAAGTGAGAACCCCGACGAGCGGATGAACGTCGCCCCCGCCGTGGTAGGTGACCACCACGAGGACGGCATGAACCAGCCCCAGAAGGAAGCACGTCACCCCGGCGTGCCGCCGGTTGTACAGCAGCGGCAGAAACCGCCGATCCAGCCGGCACAGCGGTCCGATGCAGAGAATCCCGTGCAGCAACGCGAAGGCCGCGGCGCCGAAGGCGCGAATCAGGACAATCTCGTCCGTCATCCGTGGATGGACCGCCTTGGACACGCCGACGAACACGACCAGAAACGTCAAAACCAACCCCACCAGGATCGCGTCGTACCAGCGCTTCTGCCGATTCCATTGAACGGCGACGTAGGTGGCGCTCATCGATTCCCTGTGCCTGGGACGCCGCTACCGGCAGGCGTCATCGAGTTGCCCAAGTCTGCGTCGTCCGGAAGCACGGGCACCATCCGCCGCGCCCAGAGCCCCCAACCGACAAGAAACGGCAGGAGGATCGCCATCACGACGAAGACCCTCCTGTGGCACCGGCGCAGAGGCTGGATCATGGACGGCCCTCCGTTCGGGCCCATCGACGATGCGCCGTCCGTTCCTCGGGAGGATGGTCGCGATCGCCGATCATCCTTCGGAGAAGAAGCGGCCACAGCAGGGCGGCACCGGGAAGAATCAAAACCCGGAACCCCCAACTTCCGTCGCGCGCGCGTCGATCGATCCGATGCACGCCCCGCCCGCAGAACCAGATCGCAAAAGCTGCGCCGATCCCCAGGTACACAACGACCACGACAAGAAAGAAGGATGTCATGACACAAAAGGATCCGTCACCACCCCGGCGCCGGGTCGGCGACCATCGGATCCTCGATGCTCGAACCCGTGTTCACCCGAGGGCTGGACCAAAGTGCGGCGGCGGGATGCGTCGCTTGGGAAGGGGACATCCGCCGCCATGCGGTGCCCGCAGAAAATGCATCGGTGGTTCGGAGAGTGAATCAGTTTCGGACAAGCGAGAGGCCGACTTTTACGAATCGTTGAGAACACGAATCCCGCCGCCAACATTCCGAGCACCGGCGCCGTGAAATAGATCCATCCCCCGGTCCAAATCCCCGACGGCAAAGCGGATGCGAAGGTTCGCGCGGGATTCATGCTCATGCCGGACAGCGGCCCCTCGACGACGATCCACGTCGCCACCAGGAGCCCGGCGATCCATCCGGTGAAGGGAGAAAGCCGCGGATAGTTCGAGAGCGCCAGGACCGCGAAGAAATGCAGGAACGCGATGCCGAACTCGCCGAAGGCCGCCCAACCGGCGCCCGCGGACCCGGGAACGGTCACCACCCACTGGACCGGCTCGTCGCCGAGCGCCCGACCGATCATCGCCCGAGCGACGAGCAACCCGAGGAACCCACCGGCAAACTGTCCCGCGAGATACCCGAGGACATCCCGACCGCGCATCCGGCCCAGACTCCAGAAGCTCAGGGTCACCGCTGGATTGAAATGCGCTCCGGACTGTCGACCCCACGGCGTATGGATCAGAACGACGGCTGTGACACCCATGGCCAATCCGCCCAGCACCCTCCGGAGAACCGGATCCAAGGCCAGACTCCCCACGACCGATTCAGGATGGTTCAGCAGGACCCCCACGACAGCCGCCGAGATCATGAACAATCCCAGCAGCCCGCCCTCCATGAGATACTCCGGCCAATGGCGCGGGACCGGGTTCCTCAACGATTTCAGTGGATAGGGCGAGATCACTGGATATTAGCGTGAGACGCCGTCGGAACGGGCCGCTCCTACGGAGCTTGGGGGAATCCTGGGTACCGGCCTGCTAGAGACGGGTCGCCCCTGACGGGGCTTCAGCCAGGATTGCCCGCGGGCAGGCCCGTTCAACCGAGCCGTCCGAAATCCGAGGCCCGTAGGGCCGACCTGTCTATAGCCGCGCGGCCTATTAGGAATCTTGAGCTCCGCTAGGAGCGACCCAGCCCCAGGCGTGAATCGGTTGAGCCGATCCCCCAAAGGAAATGTCGAGGAACCCGGAATCACTCCAACCGCGCCGCTATTGCCGGAACATTGGATCGATTCGGAGGTCATCGCCTCTGAGTCGACGATCGAGTTGGTTCCTTACACGGCCCGTCGCGCGGAACCGGATCCGGATCCGGAGAGAGCCGGGTCCGACGCCCGAACCCGCCCCGGTCCACCCGTGGCGGGCTTTCCGTTGCGGCGCGCCACGACGCCGGAGTCCTCCGAGATTCGCCTTCCAACCCGGGTCCCACCGCGTGGCGTGAGCAGTTTCGCCACCAACCCCGTCCATCCGGTCTGGTGCGCCGCACCCAGTCCGCGCCCGGTGTCGCCGTGGAAATACTCGTGGAAGAGCATGAGGTCGCGGAAGTGCGGGTCGCTGGCGAGCTTGGGATGGGTCTTCAGCGCCGGCCGCTGTCCATCCGATCCCTTGAGAAACAGCCGCGTCAGCCGTCGGGAAATCTCTCCCGCGGCCTCTTCGATCGTCACCCTTCGGCCGCTGCCGACCGGGCACTCGATCTTGAAGTCATCGCCGTAGTAATGATGGAACCTCTGCAGGGACTCGATCAGCAGAAAGTTGACCGGCATCCAGATCGGTCCGCGCCAGTTCGAATTGCCTCCGAACAGACCGTTCATCGACTCGCCCGGCCAGTATCTGACTTCGTGGGTCACTCCACCGATTTCGAGTCGGTACGGCCGGTCCTCGTGGACCTTCGACACAGCCCGGATCCCAAAGTCACCGAGAAACTCGGTTTCATCGAAGAGTCGTCGAAGCAGGCACTTCATACGATGCCCCCGAAGCAGCGAAAGCAGATGCCGATCGCCCTGCCCGCACTCCTTCCATCGCGAGACGAGGCCTGCGAGTTCGGGGCGATGTTCGAGAAGCCACTCGAGCCGCGCTGAAAACGCCGGAAGCTTTCTCAGCAACTCCGGCTCGAGAACCTCGACCGCGTAGAGCGGGATGAGCCCGACCATGGATCGCAGTTTCATGGGAAACTGCCTCCCATCCGGCAGACAAAGGGCGTCGTAGTAGAACTCGTCCGATTCATCCCACAAACCCGGGGCGCCATCTTCGACACCGTTGATCGCGGCGGCGATTCCCAGGAAATGCTCGAAGAACTTGGTCGCGATGTCCTCGTACACGTTGTTGTGAAGCGCCAGTTCGAGCGCCATGCGCATGAGGTTGAGCGAGTACATCGCCATCCAGCTCGTGCCGTCGGCCTGATTGATGAACCCGCCCGTCGGCAACGGCGCGCTCCGGTCGAAGACGCCGATGTTGTCGAGCCCCAGGAATCCCCCCTGGAAGATATTCCGGCCCTGGGCGTCCTTCCGGTTCACCCACCAGGTGAAATTCAGCAGGAGCTTGTGGAAGACGCGCTCCAGAAACGCCAGATCCCCGGGGTCGTCAGAACGCACCCGGCGCCTCTGTTTCCGATCGATCTGAAACACCCGCCAGGTCGCCCACGCGTGCACCGGCGGATTCACGTCGCCGAACGCCCATTCATACGCCGGAAGCTGGCCGTTCGGATGCATGTACCACTCGCGCGTGAGCAGAACGAGTTGGTCCTTCGCGAACCCGGCATCGATCTGAGCCAGGGGAAGGCAGTGAAACGCCAGGTCCCACGCCGCAAACCAGGGATACTCCCACTTGTCGGGCATCGAGAGGATGTCCGCGTTGTTCAGATGGACCCAGTCCCGGTTGCGGCCGCCCCGCCGTTCGGGCGGAGGCGGTGGATTCCCGGGATCACCGCGGAGCCACAGCGCCACGTCGAAATGGAAGAACTGCTTCGACCAGATCATCCCGGCAAAAGCCTGCCTCTGCACCAGCCGCGCATCCGGATCCCCGATGCCCTCCTGAATCCCAGCGTAGAACGCGTCGGCCTCCCGGCGGCGAAGCGCGAAGACCGCCTCGAAGTCATCCCAGTTCTCCCTCGACTCGGTGGACGCAGCGCGCGGCACCTTCCATTGCCCGCCTCGTGTCCCGGCCGTCGACAGGGATTCCCACGCGTCCGCTCCGACGCGGTCAACGCGGTCGAGGCGAACCCGCACCCGCTCACAACCACCCGCGGCGACCGTCAACGAATACAAGGCCGCGCACTTGGTACCGTGCATTCCCGGATTCACCGCCGACTCCAGACCTCGAACGACGCGCTCATGGAAGGCGTCCTTGAACCACCCAGTCGCATCGGGCTGATCCCAGTGACGCCGGGGATTGGTTTCGTTCTCGGTGAACAGAAAGGTCGGACGCCCCTCCGCCCGCCAACGGTGGGTTCCAAGTTCCCGATGCTCGGCAACAACGGCGTCGTCCACCCGTCTGAGGGAAGGCTTCACCTCGCCCGGGTTCCATGACCACGTGTTGCGGAACCAGAGCTGGGGCAGGACATGGATCGTGGCGCTCTCGGGCCCGCGATTGTGGACGGTGACCTGCATCAGGATGTCCTCAGGCCCCGCCTTCGCATACTCGACGACGACGTCCCAATAGGCGTCCCCATCGAAGATCCCGGTGTCGAGCAGCTCGAATTCCGACTGAGCCGGATCACCCTTCCGGCGGTTGCTCTCCTCGAGGAGCTCCCGATAGGGGTACTCCCGCTGGGGATACTTGTAGAGCATCCGCAGATAGGAATGCGTGGGTGTCGCATCAAGGTAGTAGTAGAGTTCCTTGACGTCCTCGCCGTGATTTCCCTCCCCGTTGGTCAGACCAAACAGGCGCTCCTTCAGGATCGGATCCACGCCGTTCCAGACGGCGATCCCCAGGCAAAGCCTGGAGAGTTCATCACTGAACCCCGCGATCCCATCCTCGCCCCAGCGGTAGGCGCGGCTGCGGGCATGGTCGTGCGGAAAGTACTCCCACGCCGTCCCGTGCGCCGAGTAGTCCTCGCGCACCGTGCCCCACTGTCGTTCCGAAAGGTACGGACCCCAGAGCCGCCACGGCTCGGTTCCGGCATGGGCGGCTTCGAGGCGAAGGTTCTCGGCCCGGTCGTTATCCAAGGGTCTGGAGTTCATAAGTGAAGCAATCTCCTGTTTCCCGCCTAGCCGCCCGTCTCGAAGCCGGGGTACAGCGTCATTCCGCCATCCACAAAGATGCTGGCGCCGTGGATGTAATCGGAGTCGTCGCTCGCCAACCACACGACCGCGCGGCCGATGTCGGCGGTCTCGCCGATGCGCTTGTAGGGGATCAGCCGCATGAGTTCCCGGTACGCCTCCGGAGTGCCCCAGGCTTCCATGTTGATCGGCGTCCGAATCGCGCCGGGGCACACCGAATTGACCCGGATCCGGTGCGGCGCGACCTCCTGCGCGATGCTCTTCATCATCAGCATCACGCCCCCCTTGCTCGCCGCGTAGTTGACATGGCCGGCCCAGGGAATGACCTCGTGGACGCTGCTCATGCAGATGATCTTGCCGGCGGCGCACGAGGTTTCGGGAAGTATCCCGCGCCGCTTGAACTCACGGATCGCCTCCCTCGAACACAGGAACTGGCCGGTCAGATTCACGTCGAGGACGAACTGCCAGTCGGCAAGCGTCATCTCGTCGATGGGCGCGTCCTTCTGGAGCCCCGCGTTGTTGACGAGAATGTCGATGGTCCCGAATTCATCGATCATCCTCCGGAACATCGCCTGGACCTGCTCCTCGCTGCGGACGTCGGCCTGGTGCGCGTAGACCCTGGCGCCACAGCGGGACGCCTCTTCCACCACCGCCTGGGCCGCGTCCGGGCGCGAGACGTAGTTGACCACGACATCGGCCCCGGCTCGCGCGAGCGCGAGCGCCACCGCCTGCCCGATGCCCGAGTTCGCGCCGGTGACGAGAGCCTTCTGTCCCTTCAGAACCTGGTTGATCGGGCACGCGGGCAAAACCGCCTGCGGAAGGCCCTGCTCCTTCAGGTGGCCCTGCATCAGGCGCTCATAGGCGCCCGATCCGTTGCCGGACTTTGTTGGTGGAGAAAATGAAAGAGTGCTCATGGTGTCATGGACGGATCCGATTCGAGGGTGGGTCGTCCTCGGTGTGGAACCCTTACACGGCCCACGGAAGCTGGGAGCGAGTCAGCCTGGACGCAAATCGGGTGACGCCGCCGCCGCCGCCGCGGCTTGAGCGCCCCACGACCTTTGGCCAAATCCCCAACGGCTGCGATCCGCGAAACCTTGTAAGGAACCGGAATCCGAATCGACCCAGTTGACGTCCATGAACCGCCTTCAAACCATCACCTGTTGGATCCTCCAAATCGTCGCCGCCGGCATCCTTTTCCAGACGTTGTTCTTCAAGTTCACCGGAGCCGCGGAATCGGTCGAAATCTTCAGCACCCTCGGGCTCGAACCTTGGGGGCGAATCGGAAGCGGCATCGCCGAGCTGATCGCCTGCGTTCTCCTTCTCACACCACGCACGGTTGTCTGGGGAGCCCTTCTGTCCCTTGGCGTCATGGCCGGCGCGATCCTGGCGCATCTCACGCGCCTGGGGATTGTCGTCCGAAACGACGGCGGCGTGCTCTTCGCCCTCGCCGTGACCGTCTTCGTCGCCAGCGCGGTCGTCCTCGTTCTGCGCCGGCAGGAACTGCGCCTCACCGGGACTCGGGGAGACCCAGAAGCTTTCGGGCGTTCCCGCCATACACCTTCCGCAGGACCTCGTCGCTCAGACCAAAACCATGCAGCGGCCAGTGGTAGGTGAAGAGGTTCCAGTCGTAGAAATGCTCATCCTCGGTCTCCAGGATCCGGAAGGTGGTGATCGGCATCCCCCACTCCGCGCAGGCTTCCAGCAACGGGTCCATTCTGGGGTCGTCGATGTGGAGTCCCACGCTCTCCGGCGCCCCGCGCAGGCCGCCCCCCTTGTCGCTCAATTCACCGACACCCGCCGCGCCCGCTTTCCTGCACCGGTCGAGTTCCGAGACCGCCGCCGGCCCAAAACCGGGTTGGTCGGCGCCGTCGAGCTTGAAGCCGCACCAGATCGAGAAACGGTCGCGGTGCCGTTCAAAACGCGCCAGCACCGCGTCGAATTCAGCACCCGTCACGCCACTGAGGATGATCGTCTTCTCGATTCCGACCTCATCCATCGTCCGAACCCAGGCATCCACTTGGTCCTGTGTCCGGACGTACGCATGAGAATGAACGTCAATGACTGGAAATCGCGCACGGCTCGGACGTGTCTCCGGAACCCGATAAATCGACCGGGGTCGGTAGTCCCTGAGCCGAAGTTCGTCGGGCGGTGTCCCAGACCCCGCCGCGATCTGGGCTCGGATCGGCGGGAGTTGGACGAAAGCCATCACAACCACCAGGGCGAGGCCAAGGGAATGGACTGGGACGACGCTCGATGCGCGAGGTGTTTTCATGGCGAGCGAATCCACTTGTCAACGGAGGTTCCCGACCCACCTCCCCCGTCGCGCTGTTGCCTACGGCTCCTCCCTGAGTAGGAAGAAGGCGAAGGGCAGTCCGCCGGGCAATTCGATCCAACGCGGATCCCCGGTGCTGACCGCGTCGATCTCCCGGATGGCCACCGGTGCGCCGTCGAGGGTGAGGCTTCGCATCAGTGTGTAGCGCCGACCCGGCTCGGGTGTCCACTCAATGCCCAGGACGCCACTGGCCTGCCGACGCGATTTCACCGTGAATCCCTTCGAGGAGGTCGATGCCCCACCCGCGTTCCGCACGAAATCCCACCGCATCCGATGATCGGCCACCGCCCGTCCCGCGGCCGTGAATTCGGTGTAGGTCCAACTGGCGTCGTCGAACTCCAGCCCCACCTCTTCGGCGTTCTCTCCCCCACTCCCGGAGGCGGACAATTTGTAGGTCGTCACCCGGACGTTCTGAAGCACCACACGGTAGTAAACGACCGAACTTCCGCCCAATGCCCGGGTGAACTCGAACGTCGCCGAGGCGAACGGCGGTCCGTCGCACACCGCCTGGGCCAGACGGGGCGAGGCCAGATCCACCCCTTTCACCAAGGTGATGGAGCTGCCCACCGGCTCCGGTCGTTTCCCCGCGAGGACCTCGGGAACGGCGACCGTCGTCGCGAGGGACGCGACATCGATCCACCGCAGGTGCGCGGCGTCACGCGATTCGCCCGGCACCTCCGGAAGGGTGAGGAACGCCGCGCCCCGGGCGGCCACGCCACCGACCACGATCCCGACCATCAAGCCCAGCACCCCGGCCCGGCGGGACAGGCTTGCGAGCAGGCGAAAGGACTTTCGAAATGCTGGTGGCATGGCCGGCGCCCCCCGCGCATTCACCGTTTGCCGAGCTCGAACCTGCAGGCTCCGATGACCTCGCCGAGTTTGCGCCCCGCGGAGTCGAACTGGGTGTAGGTCACCTTGATTTCCTCGAAATTCAGGCTGAACGACTCGGTGGGCACGGGACCACTCTGCCCTGAGGCATTGATCTGATAGGACGTCACCTGCACGTTCCTCAACTCGTACTTCAGGAAAACCACACGGCTCGAATCGCCAAAGGTCCGCGTCAGATCCACTTCCATCACGGGGACGATGGTTCCCAGACAAACCGCCTCCATGATCTTCGGAGAGGACTTGTCGATCTCCTTGACCACCACCAACTCACTCCGGGCCGTCGAGGAGACGCCGCCGGCCGCGTTGGTCGTCGAAAGGCGGTCCACGCTCTGCGACACCGAGAGGATGTCGCTCCACTCCCGATGATTGGCCTCGACCGACTCACCCTTGATGTCGCCGAGTTTCATGAAGGCCGCCGCCCCGGACGGACGGGACAGGAGACAGCAGGCCGCACACGTGAGGAGGAGCGTCGCGAATCGCATGAAATGAATTGGGGATTCCCTGGGCCGATTCCACTACCGCCCTGCCCTTCGCGGGTCAAGCCGGCTGTTCCCATCCCGATCGCCGAAGGCGCATCCGAGTTCTCGGCGTCCGCGGACGCGGACTCGTGATCGTACCCGTGCTCGCACTTGACCGCTCGCTCCTTCAGTTCCGTTCGTCGAACGCCCGGAGGGTCACCGAAATCCGCCTCCCGGTGAGTCGCTTTGAAGGTATGACTTCATGCGTGAAGGCGAGATTGGCGGCCCAGGGAAGAAGGAAAACCGTGCCGTTGCCGGTTTTGAAATCGATGGGGGCCCCATGGACTGATCTGGGCCAGGGCCGCAGCCGGAAAACCCGCTCCTCTCCGAGCGACACGGTCACCACGCCCGAGCCGGGAACGACGTTCCTGGTGCTGTCACGGTGTCGCCCGATGTAGTGCCCAAGCCGCCCATCGTACCAATTGAGAAGCAACCCGTTGAGCCGCGGATCCATCGCGGCGCGACACCAATCCAGGAGCGGCTGAAGCACGGGCGGAACGGGGAGCGCCCGGCTGACCTGCCCGCTGAATCGGTAGTTCACCCCGTAGGCTTGCTGCCATCTCGGCAGTCTCACCCGGCGCCCATGCAAGTGGATCTCGGGGGGATCCGCGGGATGCAGGTCCCACACCTCTTCGAATCGGATCCCCTCCACCAGGTCCGGGGGCAGTTCCCCGACCAGAAACGCGCAGCCACCGGGAAGCGCTTGAACGCGAAGCCCCCCGACATCCACCGCTCTTTCCAGGATCTCTTTGGAGGGGTTCATTCCGCTGATCGAAGGACCGGTCGATTCATTTCATGTCTCACCGTCTGGAACAGCGCCCTTTTTGAGACCGACACCTGGCGCGCGACGGGAGGGCGGACAGGGCACCACTGGACCTTGGCGACCCCCGAACGCGACGGCAATGCAGCAACGATTTCGGCGATCCCCATCGAGGGACCAACGGCCTTTACCCGAAGAAGCGCTCAAGATAGCGTGTTCCCGTGCGCCATCTCGATTCTCGTTCCCGTCGGAGCGCCCTCGCCCGCGGCACGCGACTCAGGATCAGGCTGCCTGAACCCCCAAACCGGAACGTTTTCTCCGCTGCGCCGTGAGCAAAGTGTTTCTCAGCTATGCCCGGGAAGACAGGGCGACCGCCGAGAAACTCGCCGCGGCCCTCATGGCGGCCGGGTATGACGTGTTCTGGGATCGGAAGATCACCACGGGCCAGCTCTGGGACGAGGTGCTCGCCCGGGAACTCCAGGCCGCGGAACGCATCGTCGTTCTGTGGTCCAAACATTCCGTCAATTCACGCTGGGTCAGGGCGGAGGCGGCAGAGGCCGCCGAGCGCGGCGTACTCCTCCCGGCGGCCATCGAACCGGATGTTCGAATCCCGTTTCAATACAAGCCCATCCAGACCGTCGATCTGACCACGTGGAACGGAACCTCGGACGATCCCGCCTTCCAGGGCCTTGTTCACGGACTGGAAGACTCAAGGATTCAGCCGACACTTCCCGGTCAGCCGACCCACGGCGGGGTCAGGCGGAAGCGACTCAAACATTACGGAATTGGAGTGCTGACCGCACTCATGGCAATTGCCGTAGTTCTCTACGGGATTGGGCGCGATCGCGGCTGGTTTTCGATCAAAGTCCCTTACCACACGCTGCTTGAATCCAGTGAGGGCCTGAAGGTTGGAGATCCCGTTCTCCTTGATGGCAAGCCCGTGGGCGAGATCGCGCTCGTCGAACTCGCCCCGCCCGATGCCGCCTACAACGTCTTTGTCGGGTTCACGGTCCGCGATCCCTACTTCGGTTTTGTCTGGAGCGATTCGAGGGCGAGGGTTTCCTGGCA
>JBFWOK010000213.1:0-10830 GCA_050250555.1 Limisphaerales bacterium | reverse complement strand
ACCTATCATGGCGCCAAGCGACGAGGACCTCGACGGCGCCCGCGGGCCAAGTCCATGTCAGATTGATTGTGTCGCCCCGACGCAGCGCTTCGAGCTGGCTGACATCGCCAAGCATGGTTACCGCAACCGGAGCACCCAGAACAGCCGTCTGGGCTACGACGGACAACGGAACGAAGTATATGCGTCCGTGTCCGTGGAGCGCCGCTTGGGTCGTTCCGCGGCCGGTCACCGGCACGGGTGTACCAAACTGGTCGGCGGTGGCGAGTGGAATGATCCTCCCCGGAGTGAACCTTGGCGCCTGGTGCGTCTGGCGAATCTGCACATTGCCGCGCGCCGGCGGCGTCCAAAGAAGCGTCACTTCACGGCCATTGCGCCTGGCCCGAAGATCTTCAATGGCGCGAGGCGGCGCAACGGGCATGGCAACAACATCGACACCCGGCGACCGCACGGTTGTTCGGCCATCCGTGGGGTCGGTGAAACATGCCACGAGCAGGTAGCCGTAGGTCACCTCGTTCTTCAGTCCTTGATCAACGGCGGAGTCTGCAGACGCCGCGACCCGGACTCCCTTTCCTGGTGTGATTGGCGCGCCACCGCTCTGCCGCCAAATCTCCACGCCCGTGCACCCGTCGGGCCGCTTCCACCGGAGGGATACCTGACCGTCTCCAGCTTCGACGACAACTCCGGCGGGGTCGGTGACTCGCAAGTGCGGCCCGCTCGTCGCCGCGGCAGCGGACGCCACGCCATTGCGCACCGTGAAAACCGAGTAGTAGCAGGGTACGCCCGGCGGAACCGACAGGTCGTGGTACTCCTGTGCTTGAACCTCGGCGATCGTCGAGCCGTCTTCGGGGCCCATCGGCACGCCTGAGACCTTGCGCTGAATCCGATAGGTGATGGCGCCTCGCACCACTCTGGCCGTCCATGACAGCTTCGCACTAGCCCCCGCCAGCGTTACCTTCAACCCCGAGGGCGCGGGCGGTGGTGACGCGGCAATGGCATTGAGTGCCGGCTGATAGTCGACGCAGTAGCGGAGCGCCTCGGTGAATTTGTCTACGGCGTCTTCACCCTTACCCGCAGCGCGAAGTAGCTCACCAGCTCCGCAAGCGTCGCGAGCCCGTGAGATACCTGCACCGATGCGGTCGTCGAGATCCTGGATCCCTGATGGTCCGAACTCGCGCCGAAATCGGCCGAGGGCGCTCTTGGCACCTTCCAACTTCCCGGTCCGCAGCAGGAGGTCGATTGCCTCCAGCGCGGACTCACGGGCGACCAGGGCTTCGGCGACGCACCGCTTGCCATCGATAGCCGGCTTCCAGTTGTCCCACACCAGCAGGGCGCGATCGAAGCACGCACGCGCCTTTGACAACTCCCCTTGTGCCAGTTGCTCTTGACCCTCGCGACACAACCCATGCACGAGCGGGGCATCACCGGTGCTGCAGCCGCACGAGGCGCAGCATTCGTCCTGAGTCGGGGTGGGTTGGGCACACCTGGGGCATGGCTGAACCAATTCCTGCCCGCAATTGTGGCATCGCGAGTCGTTCGGCGTCCGTGCGATGGCGTTGCAGAATCCGCACAGTTTAAGGTCGGCAGACGGGTGTTCGGACGCCCCTTGCACCAACCACTTGCGCTTCTGGGCATACTCGTTGATGTACTCGAGCGCCATGTCCCCACTGACGCCTTTGCTGCGGGCCTTTTGGACGAGGCCATCGATCCCGCCTTGGTCCAGAAACGAATTCCGTCCAGCGATCTCCAGGAGGCCGTCGAGGCTCTCCATCGCTTCCACTGCGTAGGTGTTGTCGTAGCGCGCCTTCTCCGTGGCGTCTTTAAAGACCGCCTTTGCATGGCCGGCGAGCTCCTGTCGGGACGTCGAGTCCGGATCCGTCAGACCCTTGCGCCTAAGCTCCTTGTAAATCTCGTCAGCCGCTTCGTAGAGGCTTTTGGGTGAGGAGCGCGGGCCAAGACCAAGGAAATCGTAGAGACTCTTAAGCCCCACGTGCCGAAGGTTGTCTCGAATGCTTTGGGCGATCGTCCGATCGAGCTTGGGCCGGCTGACAGGCAGGCTCTTGGCGGGCCGTCCCGCCGCAACAGTAATCCCACGAGCCTTCAGGCGTACAGCCACGTCATGCTCGGTGACCGCCCCGCCCACCTGGCGAACAAGAAGCTTCACACCGTCCGCATCGATACTGGACTGCTGGATGACTCCGATGAGTTCGTCAAGCCTGGCGTACAACTCGGCCTTCTGGTCCTTGAGCTCCATCTCTGCTGCGCGTGCGATCTCCCGGCGTGCCGTCGGGTCGCTTAGCTTCGCTTGCATTTCCGGGATGAGCTTGAGATGGCGGTCGGCATTGCGCTTGTCCTTCGGCGCCCCCTGGTTCTTTTGCATGGCCCAGCGACGCTGGGAGTCCTTTATCTTCGCTTCGATCACCGTCCAATCATCCACGGCGGGATCGAGCCCGAGCAGGATGTAGAAGTTGTCGCTCATGGCTTCAGCGCTCGCCGAATTCCCGCGAGAAATCCCAGCCGCCTCCCTGCCCCGCCAGGGGCCGACGCCGGCGCGCCGCCACCTGTCTCGGTTAGCACCTGGGCAATCGTGGAGAACGTCTCGACAAGCCCGCTCATGGACGTGAAAAAGCTTGCCTCGTCGCTCGACGCAATCTGACGGAGGAAGTCCTGGTCTGCGCCACCGAACCCGATCGCGATGACGTCGATATTCGCCTGGTGGCATGCCTTTGCTCGCTCAATGGCTTGCGACTGGTCGGACCAAACGCCATCGGCCAGGGTGATCGCAAACCGCCGCCCCTTCACACTCTTCAGCAAAGAATGCACTTCGTCAAACGGGTGCGCTGCGTTGGAAACACCTGTCTCGCAGGCCTCCAGGTTGTTGATCGCGAGTTGGATCTGCCGGGCGCTTTGCGTGGCCTCGAGCTTTGTGCGGACCGTGTCCGAGAATGCGATCACGCCAAGTGAGCAGTGGCTCAGGTCGGTATTCCTCAGGAACTCCAAGGCAGCTTTCTTGGCCTCCGCCAGCGGATCTCCGCTCATCGAGCCAGAGAGGTCGAACGCGAGGTACGCGGTGACGTGTTCTGACGCTTCCACCCTGATCGGCTCCGGCGGAGCGAGAAACCGACTCGGGACGTCGGCCGGCAGCTCTTCCACGGTCACTCGAAGGTCCCTGACAGAACCCTTCGCTCGGGCAGTGACGTTCACCGTGCCGCTGCGATCGTAGTGGTAGGCGACGTCGATAACGGTAATGCCAGATTTCTGATGCGGGATGTCGTGAACCACATACTTCCCGATGTAGACGACCTCCGCGGGTGAGTCGGTTTCACCCTGGGTAATGAAGACCTCGATCTGATTCGAGCCGCGGCCACGTGTGCGATGCTGGTAGGGTCGGGTCTCGTCACATGGAATCTCCCGGTTCTTCGGGAGAATGATGCTGTTGACGTAGGCACTGTGGTCGGCGTTTACCGCGATCATGCCTAGGCTGTGGTTGGTCACGTCAACTGTCTGAACCGGACCGCGCAGCGCGAAAATCGGAGATCCCCGCTCCCGGTGCGCCATCTGCTCGGCCGCAACGACGGCCGCGCCGAGGGCCACCGCCTCATCGACGTTCACGCCACCCATCGGCGGTCGACCAAAGGCATCCTCGATGAAGCGGTGCACCATCGGCATCCGTGTCGATCCTCCTACGAGGAGCACGCCGTCAACGTCGCTCGGCCGCAGTCGCACATCCTCCAGAACCCGCTTCGTCAGGGAGATCGTGCGCTCCATCAGGTCCGAAGTGATCTCCTCGAACGTCGGCCTGTCGAGTTGATAGCGACCGCGACTCCCGTCATAGGTGAGGGCAACGGTCGTCGAATTGAATGAAGTGAGCTTCTTCTTCGCGTCCTCGGCCTGGATGAGGAGGTCCGCCACGCTCTCGACATCGTCAAGAGGGTCCGCTCCGAACTCCTCCTTGAATCGGGCCGCGAGGAACTCGATGATCCGATCATCCCAATCCTTGCCACCGAGCTGGTGGTCCCCATCCGACGTGCGCACCTTGACGCCATCCGCGGTCAGTTCGAGGAGCGTGACGTCGAACGTTCCCCCGCCAAGGTCGTAGACCAGAATGCGACGTCCAGCTTCCTCTCTTGAGAGGCCGTAGGCCACCGCCGCGGCCGTGGGCTCGTTGATCACCTGGAGAACATCGAGGCCGGCGGCAGCACCCGCCGCGATGGTGGCCTTGCGTTCCGGGTCGCGGAAGTAGGCGGGAACGGTTATGACGGCACGGAGGATTCGCTCGCCGAGCCGGGCTTCGGTGTCTTCCTTCAGTTTCCGGAGGAGGATGGCGGACAATTCGGTCGCCGTATGGTCTGTTCCATCAGCGTGGAACAGGAAGTACGGGTCCCCCATCTGACGTTTGAAGAAGGCGGCCACGGGCCAGGTGCCCAGGGCCTGCATCTCCTTTGCCAGAGCGCCTACAAGAATCCCCCCCTCCCGAAAGCAGATAACGGAGGGCGTGATGGGGCTGCCTTCCGCGTTCAAGATGACGGCGGGCTTGCCGTGCCCGTCGAGCCGCGCGACCGCAGAGTTCGTCGTCCCCAGATCGATTCCAACAGCGCTTCCCATGGATCCACCTCCACTCTGGCAGCCGTTCAGCTCACCGCGATAGCTAGATTGCGGGATTTCTTCTCCTGGACCTCCTCCTTGGTGAGGATCGCAGTCGTCATGAAGTTCGTCTCGATCGCCTGGTCGGTGGTCAAGTCCTTCCCGTGTACCGTGAGGAGTCCGTCCTCGCCCAAAGAAAAGGTGATCTCGATCGGGGACCCCTTCGGGAGGGCGCAGGTGAACTGCAGTTCGGCCGTACCCACCTCCGTCGAGGTGTCCAGCGTAATCGGCCGATCACTCGGGCCGACGCGCTCGGTGTTCTCCATGCAACGGAGCATGACACCCTCCTGGTTGTCCTCGTAGGTCCCGAACTGCCTGGCGATGGAGCGCGGGACGGCTTCATCGACAACGATGAGGTTGTTCACGCGCTCGTCGTTCACCTCGGAATCCATGACCACGATCCCGAAGCTCTTCGAACTGACATTGCGGATCTTCTTCTGGGTCAGGTTCCGGAGACCAGGCAACCCCAGCCCGTGTTGCTGTGCCACGGCCTGTTCGGCCTTGGCGCGCACTTCGGCGGCGACCTGCTCGATGTCGACGTCGGACGCTTCACCACCGGTCTCCCCAGCAATTACGATCCTGATCTGGTCATCGAGGAAGCACTTGAACCCGAACAGCGCCGCACCCTTTGCCACCGCCTGGTTGGGGTCGAACTGACGCACTTCGAACGGGAATCTGGCCTGCACCGATTCGATTACCTGCGGCATGTATGTGGACCCGCCGACTAGGAGCAGCCGGTCGACCTTCGCGTACCCCTTAGCCCGTGCGGTCGCCAGGAGTTCGTCCGTGAGGCTGAGCGTCCTCTCCAGCAAGTGCGCCGTCAGCTCGTCGAACTTATCCCGCCTTAATTCGACCACCGCACGGTCCGCTTCGTACCGCACCCGGTGCGTGTAGCTGGCGCGTGAGCTGAGGGCCATCTTAGCGCTTTCCGCGGCGTTGAGCAGTTCCTGCCATGTTTCGGGATCGCTCGTCAGGTTCTCGGACGGAACGCCGTGTTCATTTGAGAATTGTTCGGCGAACCACAGAGCGATCGCTTCGTCCCAGTTCCTTCCCCCAAGCCCATAATCGCCTCCCGTGCATACCACGGTTAGCGCGTCCGGCTTGACCTCGATGAGGGTGATGTCGAACGTTCCGCCGCCTAGGTCGAATACGAGGATGACCTGTTCCTCTGACTGCTCGATGCCGTATGCGATCGCGGCAGCAGTCGGCTCGGGAATGACGTAGCGAACGTTGAGTCCGGCGAGAACGCCAGCCTGCTTGGTGGCCTCCTTCTGCATGACACCGAAGTAAGCGGGACACGTGATCACGACATCGGTAATCGTGTCACCGGTCACGACCTGCGCATCGTTGACGAGCTTTCGAAGGATGAACGACGAGATGTCCTGCGGGTGGTATGTGTCGCCCTGATGCTCGAACACCCAGTTCGGGTCGCCCATCACGCGCTTGACGGTCGAGACCACCCGGTCCGGATGTATTTCCGCCACGTCCTTTGCCGTTATGCCGACCGCGATGTTGCTTTCGCCCTCGAAATAGACGACCGAGGGGGTCGTCGGCTGCCCCTCCGAGTTCGACACAACGACCGGCTTGCCGTGCTCGTCCACGTACGCGATGCACGAGTAAGTCGTGCCAAGGTCGATGCCGTAGATCCGGTTGGAATCGCCCACAATCAAGCCTCCTTTTCTTGGGTTTCGTGCGACGTCTCGTCACCCGCAGGTATCTCGCCTCCGAGATTGTCGGCGGTTCCTGCCGGTGATCGGACAAATTCGTAGGTCGAGACCCTCTCTTTCTCGAGGATCTCCACACCCTGTTCGAATCCGGGCCGAATGCGCTCCGCTACCGTGCCGGCAAGCGCTGCCTCGAATGTACTGACTCTCTTCAGCGCCCTTTGGCGTCTCGGTTCAAACTGACAACCCGGTTCGCGGAAGGCAGCGATGCCGTTCTGGCCCAGAACGATCTCCACGTCATCCTGAAGGCCTTCAAGCAGCGAGAAGAAGCGAGCCGGGGTGAGCTGTTCGGCAGGCTTCGCTCGAAGCGCCGACAGCAACTTGCCGATGTCGTCGTGAAGTTGGATCATGCCGTGAGCCAGCGGGCGCGCCGCCCGCGAGACGAGGTCACTCCGATACTGCAGTAGCTCCTCGTGCAGACGGTCGATCTGGACTTGCTTCGTTTGGTCGTAGGCGAGCTTTTCGCCAAACGCGGTAAGGACACGAGCAACGGCTTCGTCAATCTTGGTCGCAACGACTGCTAACGGATCATCGCGCCGGTCGCCCAACGGATTGCCGTCGGCTACCACCTCTCGGCCCGTTTGTGTTACAGGGACTCTCTCCCCTCGGTCGTCCTCACGAGGAACGAAGGCTGCTTGTTCTGGAGCCGGTTCCGGATCGTGATGACCGGATTGCGCCTCCGCGGTCGACTCGGGTCGGATATCGACCTCTGCGTTTAACGGTGCTGAACTGATCGGGTTCTGCGCATCCTGGCCCACGGGTCACCTTCACTTTTCCGCAAAGAGTCCGCGCGGCTAGCCGCATCGTGTCGCCAGCCACTTGGACATTTCCACCATAGCGGCGCCGGGACGGCGCACCGCCGGACAGTAGGTATCAAGGTTTCACCGAACGTCGCTCGCTTCCTCGCACGCCAGCTATCGGCGCCTCGAGCGGCGGGATTGACGCGGGTGGCCAACCATTTACGTACGGACCACGCCGCCTGCGGGTCTGCTCGTACCGAACTTCAAGCTACCATATCATTCGCAGTCGCCTCGGGCGCTGACCATCGTGGATCGCCCTGCACACGGACGTCAACTTTGCTGAGCGACGCATCGTTAGGGCTGGCGACTGCCCGGGAGCGGTACTAATCAGGGCGAGGCTGCCAGCGTTCGGTGCCTGAGTAACCGCGCACGGTGCCCGTCGAAGCAGGCACTCGGTCCGAGCGGCGCAGCGGTCTGGGAACGTCGCGGCCTGGGTGTACGGCACACACATCGAATCCAGGATTATGCTCGATATGGAATTGGATCAAGAGGATAGATCCAACCCGCTGCGCTCGCGGCAGGCCACCGCGCACAGGTTGTCGATGTCCATCGCCATCAGGCGCTCAACGACGTGGATGACCAGGTCACGAAGGAAATCTTGAAGTTGATCCGCTTTCGTGGACATCCGATCCTTTTGGAGTTCGGAGGCCACGATGCCGAAATCAAGAATGCCCTGCCCGCCGGAGTTCCGGCGCAAGATTGTCGAGCTGGTTGAGTCTGGGCGAACGCCCGAGGACTTGGCCCGGGAGTACGAGCCGTCTGCAGAGTCGATCAGGAACTGAATCAAGCAGGCCGAGCGTGACGGTGGCGAGCGCCCGGACGGCCTGACGACGGACGAGCGGGACGAGCTCAATCGCCTGCGGCGTGAAGTCAGGCAGATCAAGGAGGAGCGCGAAATCCTAAAAAAAAGTCGCAGCGTGGTTTGCTCGGGAGACCGGGGCTGTGCCCGGGAAATCTTCGAGTTCGTGAAGGCGAACGACGCGACCTACGGCGTGAGAACGATGTACCGGGTGCTGGGCGTGACGGCGAGCGGCTAGTACGCGTGGCGTCACCGACCACCCTCGGCGAGGCAGCGAGACGATGCCTTGCTGACTGACGAACTACAGCGTCTGCATCGACTATCCCACGAGCGATACGGACGGCCGAAGCTCTGCATGGATCTGGCCAAGGCGGGCTACCGGGTGAGCGGCAAACGGGTTGCACGTTTGATGCGTGCTGCCGATCTGTACGGCGTTTCTCGGCTCCGGTGGCCGAAGACGACGGTACGTGACCCCAAAGCTCGGCCAGCCCCTGACCTGGTCGAACGGCGGTTCTGGGCGTCGCGCCCGGACAAGCTGTGGGTGGCGGATATCACCTACGTGCCGACCTGGGCAGGCTTCCTGTACCTGGCGGTCGTACTGGACGTCTGCAGCCGGCGCATCGTCGGTTGGGCCATGGCCAACTATCTGCGCGCCGCGCTCGTGCTCGACGCCCTCGAGATGGCGCTCTACCAGCGCCGCCCGCAGAACGTCATCCATCACAGTGACCAGGGCACGCAGTACACCTCAATAGCCTTCGGGAAGCGCTGCCGTGAGGCCGGCGTACGACCCTCGATGGGCTCGGTCGGTGACTGCTACGACAACGCGATGTGCGAAAGCTTCTTCTCAACCCTGGAATGCGAGCTCCTGGCCAGCGCGCTTCCCCACGCAAGCCGCAGCCCGGCTCGCGCTCTTCGAGTTCATCGGGGGCTAGTACAACCCGCGTCGGCGGCGCTTGGCCATCGGCTACCTCTCACCCATCAACTATGAAAGGATCCTGCACCTTCAAGATGCCGACCGTGCGACACTAAGTGAGGCTTGAGACCCAAGCCGTTGACCGTCCACGAAGACGGATCAACTTCAGTCAGCGGCATCTTTGTACCCGACCGTTGTGCCCCCTCCCGTACCCCTCCGTCGTTCGGATGTCAAAGGGCGGCATTCGCCGACTCGGGATCGCAAGAAAATGATCTTTATCTATGCCAAGGGTTGACTGGATGCGATAGGTCGGTACTGGAATTGGTGATGGTGCCGGAGCGCGAACTCAAACCCGAAACCTGACGAATGTCTGAAATACCGCCTGGGCGGTCGGACCAAGCGGTCGCGGGAACGGGGTACGCGGCGGGATACTTCCGCAGACCGCCACGAAATATATCTCCAAATATCAACCTAGTAGAGTGATTTCTCGCCTCCTAGTCCCCCAGCCAACCAGCAAACAAAAACGGGCCTCATGGGCCCGTTTTTGTTTGCTGGTTGGCTGGGGGACTGGTCTTGGTTCGAACCTATCGTTCGACAAGTTCGCAACGCGAACTTGGACGCCGCGCAGCGGCGCCCCGAAGGGGTGGCGAATCGCAACAAGCGATTCGCCATCAATCCTAGTCCTCTCTGATCTCCATATGGCCCATTGGGCCCGTTTGCATGTTTGGCTGGGCGACTAGCCTTGGTTCGAGCCTATCGTTCGACAAGGTCGCAAAGCGAACTTGGACGCCGCGCCAGCGGCGCCCCGAAGGGGTAAGTTCGCGCAACATGCGCGAGCGAACCAATCCTGAACTCCTGCCATTCGCCGAATCACACCATTTCAAGTCGTATCAGAACCCCGTAAAGCGCCTGTTTTTACGGGGCTGCTTGTTTCTGGTCGTCTCACACCAAGTCTTGAAAGCGTAAGGCAAGTAGGGGTACGTTCGTGGGGTACGCCAACCACCACAAGAAAAACTACCCCACTACGCTCCCCGACATTGAGGCCTAGCGAGCGGATCAGAGCCGATTCTTTGCATGGTCCAGGCCCAAGGGGTCATTCCTATAATTGGCCAATAAGTGGCTAAGATTTCGGTCGGCACCAACAGCAGACAACCGCAGGAGATTGGGCTTCGACCTCGTGCTGAGAGTGCGGTGGAGCAGCCTGTCGTCGCCCCCAATCGAGGGTTTACATTGCGCATCCTCAACTAGTAGTGTCTTCATAGCGATCAACTTCAAATTTGGTGGTATCGCCATGCGCGCTGAGGATATCTACCGCACCCTTCGAACACACGTGATATTTTTGCTCATCGTCGGCACGACACTCTGTGGTTACTGCCGCGAGGCCCTCGCCGTCGATACCTATTTCATCGATCGAGCCGGAACGTTCTCGAACTATGGAGCTTATGCCTACAACGGGTTTACTCTCCGGCGGACGACCACGCTCGTGCTGCGACTTGTGTCCGATTACAACATCCAGGCTGCGATTATCCAGAACGGCTACCTCAATGCATTTACGTCGATGCAGGGTTATCGCGGATGGGCCATATTTGACAAGAGGTACGGGACCAAGACGGTTACATTGGGGCCGGGTTCTTATTATGTCGCTGTTCGCGCAATCGATAATGGGAAGAACTCCTATCGATTTGAACTCGATTACGACATAACTAGTAGCATGGTGCCCGGCTTTCGCTATTTCTCGACACCGTTAATTGGTAGCACCCATGTGAACCCCAATGGTGGATGGTATTACCATGGGTTCCGCATTTTTCGAGGCGACCGCAACTTTCTGGATGGCAGCAATTCCGGTCTTCGAACCTACACCATCGCGGCAAACCAACTTAGCAACTTTAAGTCGGGAGCACAGTATCGATATTTCACTTTCTATAGTGGTTCCAGCGGAGCCGATCCAGGATT
>JBFWOK010000212.1:0-10832 GCA_050250555.1 Limisphaerales bacterium | reverse complement strand
TTCTACGCGGTTGGAGGAGCGGGAAATCCGGCGATCCAGCAGGACCGGATGAACTTCATCCACGGTCTGGCTCGGAAGGGGATTGGGCTCGGGTTCATGCATTTCGGCGTCGAAGTGCCCAAGGGCGATCCGGGGCGGGCGATGCAGGAGTGGATCGGCGGGTACTACGAACACGAGTACTCCTGCAATCCGATGTGGTCGCCTGAGTTCAAGTCATTTCCCGAGCATCCCGTGACGCGCGGCGTCCGGCCGTTTTCGACGCGCGACGAGTGGTACTTCAACATGCGATTCCGGGAGGACATGAAAGGCGTTCAACCGATCCTGGTGGCGACGCCGCCCGACGCGGTGCGCGAGGGGCCGTATGTCTGGCCGAAGGGGCCCTACCCGCACATCCAGGGCGCCAAGGGCCGGCCCGAGTCGATGATGTGGGTGCGCGAACGGGAGGATGGTGGGCGGGGCTTTGGATTCACGGGTGGACACTTCCATCGGAACTGGGCGAATCCCGATTTCCGCAAGGTTGTCCTGAACGGGTTGTTGTGGATCGCGAAGGTCGAGGTGCCGGCGGGGGGCGCGGAGACGGCGTTGGCGGCCGAGGCGATCGAGCAGAACCTGGATCCGAAGCCCAAGAAGTGAACGGGGAAGCCGTTGGGTGACGTGGCGCCTTGTCTCATGGGAGGGGAATGGTAGCTTGCCGCCGTGACATCAAACGGACCGGCCGGCCCTGAAGCTTCGGAGCGACGACCGCTGAAGCTTGTTTCGTGCGCGGGGTGCGGTGCCCGGGTGTTCATTCCCGCGGACCTGGCTCCCCTGGAATTCACGCCCTGCACCAAGTGCGGTCATCCGCTGATGGTCCCGTTGAAGATGCGGCAGTTGGAACTGAGGGGGCCGATCGCGTCGGGCGGCATGGGAACGGTCTACCGCGCGTTTGACGAAATGCTGCTGCGGGAGGTGGCGGTGAAGATGATGCGTCGGGAACTTCTGCAGGACCGCGAGGCGGTCGAGTCGTTCCAGCGGGAGGCGAGGGCGTGCGGGGCGCTCAACCACACGAACATCATTCACATCTACGAGTTCGATCAGCTCAACGGCCAGTTGTACATGGTCATGGAACTCGCCGACCGGGGCAGTCTCGACAGTCGCATCGAGAAGGAGACGATGCTCTCCGAGTTGGACATCCTCGATGTGGGCATCAAGGTGGCCGGCGCCCTGGACGCCGCGTTGAAGAAGAACCTGCTCCACCGCGACATCAAACCGGGGAACATCCTCTTCAACGCCGACAGGGAACCGAAGCTTGTCGATTTCGGGCTCGCCCGCGCCGCCCAGCACGACGGCGTCGATGAATCCTCCCTGTGGGCCACGCCTTACTACGTCGCTCCCGAGAAGGTGAAGCGCGAACAGGAGACCTTCCTGTCGGACATGTACAGCCTCGCGGGCACGCTCTATCACGGACTGACCGGGCACGTGCCGTTCGAGGCTCCGACGATCGAGGAGTTGGTGGGCGCGCACATTCACACGCCGTTGACGCCTCCGAATCACGTGCGGACCGACATCACCCAACCGACGAGCGACGCGTTGTGGCGGGCGATGGCCAAGAACCCGGCCGAACGCTTTCAGTCGTACGACGAGTTCATCATGGCCTTGACCGCGGCCCGCAGCCAGGTGCTCGTCGCCCGGTTCCGACCGGGAACGTCCGGGGAAGCCCCTTCGTCCGGCGGGATCATGAGAAAACTGCTGGGTCGTTGAACGGGTCAGGTCAGGCCGGGGCGCCACCCGCCAAAACCGCGGCCATCCGGAGGGCGGCCCGCATGCTCGCGGGATCGGCGATTCCCTTTCCCGCGATGTCGAACGCGGTCCCGTGATCGGGGGAGGTTCGGATGAACGGAAGTCCCAACGTCCAGTTCACGCCCCGGTCGAACGCCACGAGTTTCAGCGGGGCCAGTCCCTGGTCGTGGTACATCGCAACCACCGCGTCGTAGTCCCCCCGAAAAGCCTGGTGAAACAGAGTGTCCCCCGGAATCGGGCCGGTGGCGTCGATCCCGGATTCGCGGGCCGCGGCGACGGCGGGTTGGATCGTGAGGATTTCCTCGTCCCCGAGCATTCCGCCTTCGCCCGCATGGGGATTCAGTCCCGCGACACCGATCCGCGCCCGCGCCAGCCCGAGGCGCCGGCAAGCGTCCGCGGCATGCCGGATGGCGCGCGCCACTTCGGACGCCCGGATGGACGAGGCGACCTCGCGCAGTGGGAGGTGCGTCGTGACGAGGGCGACCCGGAGCCAGCGTCCGCGGTCGTCATCCCCGAGCAGCATCATGGTCACCTCGGGTGTGTGGCTGAGGTCGGCGAGGAACTCGGTCTGACCGACGAACGGCACGCCGCATCGGAGGATGGACTCCTTGCTGACCGGCGCGGTCACCAGCGCGGCGAATTCACCGCGAACGCAGCCTTGGGCCGCCCGCGTCAGGTACCGGAGCGAGGCCCGCGCCGTGCCGGAGCCCGCGTTGGGAGATTCGGGTGACTCGGAATTCCCTTCGTTGTCCGCGCCGTTGCCGAGATCGAGGTATTCAACCGGACGTTCCACGGGCGTGTCGTGGCTAGGAAGGGAAAGGGGTCGGGCGGGGTTGGACGGGGACTCGGGATCGCGGTAGGGAACCCAGGGCATGCCGAAGGCGAACCGGGTTCGAAGACGTGTCAGTTCCTGGCCGTCGCCGACCAGGACGAAGCCGGGCGAAGAGTCGTGGAGCCTTTCGGCCGCGACGGCCTTGAGCGCGACTTCGGGGCCAATGCCGGCATGGTCGCCGCAGGCGATGACGATCGGAGCCACGAGGAGGGAAGAATGACGACTTGGAGTCAGGGTTTTCGGGTGACGATCGGCTTGCCGGTGGCGTCCAGATCGGGGAACCAGCGCTGGCGATCGGCGGCGTCTCCGAGCTCCGTGCCGCGGCAGCGGCGGACGAGGGCCTTGTAGAAGAGGTCGGCGGTCTTGGGGTCCCGCCCTTTCAGCCACTGGCCCGCGGAATAGAGCATCGTGGCGGTTTCAGGGTCGTTGTTCGGCATCCACAAGGAGGCGTCCCAGGCGAGGAAGGCGGCCTGGTAACGGTAGTGGAATCGCGCCTCGGGATCGGCGGTGTGGGCGCGGGCCCGGGTCAGTTCGGTCGGGGTCGGACGCAGGCGTTTTCCGGCGGTGGATGAACGCCCGGAATGATCCGGGCCCCATTCGTATTGGCCATCCCAGATGGCCCAGTCGGGGGCCACCTCGGTTCCCAGGAGTTCGAGGCCGTTGGTGCGGGCGATCCATGCGGCGGCATACCAGCCCTGGGCGCGGTCGAGCGGCGGGAGGGACGAGTCTTCGCCGCGCCGAAGCTGGGTGAGGAAGGACCGGTGGGATTCACGCCATTCCGTTGGGAAATAGGGAGTGGCTTCGGGTCCCTGGTTCGAGCGGGTCAACCGCCGTCCCAGGAGGTAACGGATGTTTCGGCGGTGGCTGCTTTCCGGATCCGAATGGGTCGCTTGACGGTCCACGGACGTGGCGCCGCCGCCGCGCGCAGTGTCCGGCCAATGCGAATCCACGTAGGCGCGGAGTTCGGGGAGCGTGAGGACGCGTTCGGCCACGTAGGCGGCATCCTGCCAATACCCGGCGCGGAGCAGCGCGTCGAGGGCTTGAACGAATTCTCCCCGGGTGAGGTGGAGCACGCCGGATTCTCCGAGGACCATCCGCCGCGCGGGAATGCCATCCTGCGGGTCGGCGAGGCTGTCCACGAACTCGGGCGGCTCGTATCGAACGCGCTCCGGCGGAGTGAGGGGCAGGCGAGCGAGCACTCGCGAGTAGGCTTCGGCGGATTCTCCGAGTTTACCGTCGCGCATCAACAGTTTGGCCTGGATCCACTCCGCGACGGGTGAATCCCCGGAAAGTTCGATCCATCGACCGGCGGCTTCCCAGTCACCGAGTCGGTAGTGGAGGACCGCCAATTGTTCGGCGAGGGCGACCTCGGCGGCGCCGACGGTTTCCAGGGTCTCCAGCCAGGCGCGAACCTCGGTCATACCCGGAGGGTCCGATTCGGGAGGGAGATCCAAGGCGTAAGGACCGCGCGACGCCAGAAGCCAGGCGGTGATCACGCGGCGGGCGATGGGATCCCGGGCCACGCCGACCCGGATCTCGGCGGGCGCCGCCAGCACGCGTTCGGCGGCCACCTGGAGGGAGAGCCCCGAACCGACGGTGGAGCCCGCCGCGTACTGGTCGAGGTAGAGCCGAAGCGCCCCGGCCAGGTCGTTGGTCCGGAGCTTCAATTGCCCTTCCCAACCCAGGCTCGCCACCGCCAGGCCGGCGGAATCGGCGAGTCCGGATCGGGCGAGTTTCCGGGTCGATTCGTAGTACCGGGTCGCGCGCGCGGGATCCTCGTCGTGCCAGGATCGGCCGAGCATGAAAGCCGCCCATGTGGATTTGAAACGGCGGGCCGCTGGTGGGAGCGCGAGAAGGGACTCCCACGCGGCCCGGGCGTCTTCGTTGGCTCCTTCGTGCCAGGCCACGGCCCCGCGCAGATACAGGTCGAACTCACCGGGAATCGGGTCCGGCAATCGGGTGTCGACCCAGCGCGGCGGCGGATCGGAGTCCTTGGACTCGGCTTTGTTGCCCATCTGCAAAAGCCAGGGTGGTTCCGGGTTCGCGCGTTGCCAGCGGTCGAATTTTCGCAGGTGTTCCTCCAGATCGGCACGGCGTCGACTCAGGGCAAGGACCATCTCGGCGGCCTTGTTCGTTCCGACCTGCTGGAGGGCGAGCGCGTGCCGCAGGTCCGTGATCTCGGCGGCGAGGGTCGATTCGCGTTCCGACGCGTCGCTCTTCGCGTGCACCAGACCGGGAGGCGGCTCGAGTTGGAGTCGGTCCAGTTCGCTGAGGAAACGTGTCGTTGGGGCCTGAAGGATGGCGTCGTCCCCGCTCAGGAGCAGGGAGTTCGGGAAGAATGGACCGCAGGCCCACAGGACCGAACCGAGACCGGCCGCGAACAGTCCCGCGAGAAGGAAACTCCAGGCGCGGACCGGGCCCCGGCGGGATTGGCAGAGTGGTCTCATGGTTCGGGTCTTCGCGGAGGAACGATCTGTTCGACGGTGATTTCGGCGTGGGAATCCAGGCGCACCCAGCCGATACGACCGCCTTCGCCCGCGGGCAAGCGGCAAATGGCGTTGGTGAATAACACCTCGTCGGAGCCTTGGTAGATCGCCTCGAAACCGCGAATTCCGTCGGCGCCCAGCCGTTGGGCGCCCGTCCATCGAACACGGATCGCCACGGGACCTTGGAAGTTGGCGGAACCCCGGTTGGTGAGGGCGACTTCGATCAGCCCGGGCCCGATGTCGCGTCCTGGTTCGGGCGATTCCGGGGTGGCGACCAACCGCGCGGACGGGGCCGTTCCCGCCATGACGGTTTCGAGCGTCGGCCAACGCCAGTTGAGGCGGTCGCCAGCGACCGGCAATCGGTACCAGATCAGGCCCGTCATGGATGCCGGCCGATCCCCGGTCCAGTCGGCGACCAATTGCGCCATCGCGATGGGATCGGCGTTGAGCTCCCGATAGAGGGTTCCCCTCGGCCGAGCGGGTGCCGGTCCTTCGGCCGAGGCGCCCAGGAAGTCGCCGTCGGCATCGAAGGCCAGCAGGTAGCCGTACGTGGGAAGCGCCACCCGAAAGGGCACGCCGGGCGCGACGCGCGCGGCGCGGTCGACCGAGCGCCTAGCCGACGCGGGATCGCAGAGGATTGCCGGTGCTTGGGCGTTCGCGGGTCGGGCGAGCGAATGGACTTGGAGAACGAAACCGTCGGAGGCCTTCGCGAGAGCCGGAAACGTCCGTTGATTCAGCCAACTCGGGAGCGCCGTGAGAATCAGCGGGACGGGAGCCAAATCGCGCCGGAGCGCTGCCACCCAGACGCGGTAGCCGTCCAAACGACGATCCGGGCAGTCGAAGTCGATCTGGAATTCGGCGACCTCAATGCCCGCCTCGCGCGCGGTTCGAAGGCAATCCGAAGCGGTGCTTCGCAGAAAGCGGGCGGTGGCGTCATCCGCCTCGAACGGTCCCGAGAAAGGTCCGACCCGTAGCGCGATGCCAATCCGGGTCGATGGACCGATCTCGCGAAGAACCCCCGCATCCGAGGCCACCCGGACGAACTTCGGCGATCCGGAAGCCCATCCGATCTCGCCGAACAGAATCGAGAGCGTGCCGAAAGCGGTGGCCTGCGAGTGGACCGCCTCTTTGACCTCGGGAGTCCAGGCGCGTTGCCAGAGGTAGGCGTCGTGGGCGAGGGCGCCGGACGCGCGGGGTTCCCGCCGGCACGAGGCCGTTGTCAGCGCGAGCGCGAGCGCGAGGACGCCCGCCGCGAGTCCAGAAAGCAACGGGCGATGGATCGCGGCCATGAGTTGGGAGCAGCAAACGCTGACAGAGGGGGCTGAAGCGAACTCTTCCGGTTGGAGGGACTCGCTTCGCAGGTTGAACTCAGGGCGGAAGACGGGCCGCACGAGGATGGGTGTCCACGCACGAGACAAAAGACCTGTCCCTTAGTCGACAACCCATGCGCCCACCGCCCAACAAATCCAGGGAAACTCCTTGCACCTTGCGGAACCTAGTGATTTCACTTGCGCCAATTGGCGTATGAGAAAGCTCATGGATCAGCGGGAAGAGTCGTGGTTCTCGTTTCAATCCTGGCTTCGGGCCGCGGTCCGGTTTGAGGTTCGGTGGGTTGTGGCGTTGCTTTTGGGGGCGGGCGTGCCGCTTTACGCGCAGGCGCCCGCGGTGATCAGCCACATCGGATTCGTTCAAGTGAACGGGGTCCCGTTCAACGGGCAGGGGCAATTCAAGTTCGCGTTGGGAGACGGACCCGGGTGGTCGACGTCGGTGTGGAGTCATGACGGCTCGAGTGTGGCGGGCAGCGAACCGGGGACGGCGATTCTGACGAACGTGTTCAACGGCCGGTATTCGGTGCCGCTCGGCGATACGAGCGTGGCGAACATGACGTCGCCGATCCCGCCGTCGGCGTGGAGCATCACGAACCTGTACCTTCGGGTCTGGTTCAGCGACGGCGTCCACGGGTTTCAGCAACTGTCCCCGGACCAGCGACTTCTCTCGGTGCCTTACGCTTTGCGGGCCGCGAGTTTGTCCGACGGCGCCGTGGGCGCGCAGCAACTGGCGCCGGACGCGGTTCAAGGCGCGAACATCCTCGATGGAACCATCGCGACCGCGGACCTCGCGACCGGATCGGTGAATTCGGCGAAGATCCTGGATAACTCGGTTCACTCGGCCGACATCCTGAACGGGACGATTCTCTCGGTGGACATCGCGGACGAGTCGATCACGAGCGCGGACATCCTCGATGGGACGCTGACGTTGGCGGACTTCAACCTGGCGGACGTGGACGTGCGGTACGTGCTGAAGTCGGGGGACACGATGACGGGCAAGCTGACGGCATCGGGCGGGATCGCCACGTCGAGCATAACGAATATTTCGGGGATACTTTCCCTGAAGTCCCGCACTGACATCGAACTGCAGATCGACAACGGAGGTGGCGCGGCGGCCGCATTCGAGATTTTCAACGGGGCCGGGAATCACCTCTACCTGCTGAGCGAGACCGGGAACTCGCGCACTTACGGCACCCACGCCATCGACAGCGGCCTTATGGTGGGGACGACCGCCCTGGACGCAAATGCCTTGGTCCAGATCAACCTCCCCTCGAGCGTTTCAGTCCCTCATCTCCGCATCAAATCGCCCCTCGGCTACAACGGTTTCGGCATCCAATTCGCGAACCCCGAAGAGATCTGGTTCGTCGGTCCGAACATCGGGAACTGGCCCGACGATCGGTTCAACATCCTGGCGGTAACGAGCAACAAAGGCCTGATCATCGCCGCGAATGGCAACGTCGGAATCGACAGCGTTTCGGCGGACTCGCCATTCACCACCCTGACCGTCGACGGGTCGATCGGGTTCCCCACGGTGGCGACACCGGCGATGTACGTCTATCCGAGCGGGACGTTGAACCCCGAGAAGCCGTTGATCATGCATTCGCCGGGTTTATCGGAGTATGGCCTCTACTATCGCGACGACGGCGATCGGTTCGTCATGAAATCGTCGGCGGCGGACACCACGCCGAGTCTGGTGGTGGATCTCGACAGCAATTGGGTGACGATCGCCACGGACACGCCCAAGCCTGGCTACGAACTCTCGGTCAATGGCCAGATCGTCTGCGAGGAACTGCTGGTCGAGGATTCGGCCGACTGGCCGGACTACGTCTTCAAAGACGATTACCGGTTGGCGCCGTTGGAGGAGGTCGAGGCGCACATTCGTGAACGCCGGCACCTTCCGGGGATCCCGACCGCGTCCGAGATCGCGGCGAACGGGCTCCCGATCGGGGAGATGCAAAAGCGGATGATGGAGAAGATCGAGGAATTGACCCTTCACCTGATCGACCAGAACAAGCGCATGGTTTCGCAGGAGGAGCGCATCCGGCAACTCGAAGCGGAACTCCGACAGCGGGTGCAGGTGGGTGCGACGACAGCGGAGGACGTCCGATGAGGCGCCTGGACGTTCGCGGCGCTGCGGCGACTCGCGTTCAGGAGTGTGTTTCGAAGCTGACCGGAGTTTGCAGGGCGGTTCCGGCGTTCGTTAAACTTCTTCGCCAGGACCAACTAAGTCGCCTTTCCGCATTCCTCCGCGAGCTCCGCGACTCCGTGTTCGGCTTTCTGGGAGGGCGGCGAAGTGGGCGCGCGCTGCTGTTGATGATGGCTGCCATGCTGGCCAACCGTGGTTGGGCCGCCGAAACGGAGGTCGCCCGTCCGCTTCTTCGTCCCGCGGCGGCTGAGCTCGCGGAAAAAGGGCGGGCGATCTTGAGCAGGCTCCGTGCGAAGTCGACCCATCGGCGGACGCGGGTGGCGTCGATGGATCGCGGGTCGTTCGATGGAAGGCGGCTTAAGCTGGAGCTGTTTCCGGACATCGACGTCGAGGCCGAATACATGGATGTCGGGTTCACGGGGGTGAAGGGGCGCACCTGGACCGGGAGGCTTCCGGACGGCGGGTCCGCGGCGTTCCTTGTGAACGGGGATCGAGTGACAGGTTCGATCGCGACCGCGAAGGGGAACTTCCAGATCTTCCCGTTGGGCGAAGGTCAGTATGCGGTGGTGGAGCACGACCCCAGGACCTTGCCCGAATGTGGCGCCGGGCGGGTGCCGCCGCCGGTGGCTTTGCCGGGTCCCGGTCGGGATGAAGCCAACGTTCGGGACGTCTTTGGGCCGGTCAGGGCGCGCCGTGCTTTGGCGGGACCGGGGGAAGCCCGGTTGGCCGACACGCCCACCGCAAACCGAGTTCGGGTTCTGGTCGCGTACACGCCGTCATCCCAGAATCTGACTGCGTTCTACTTCGGACTGACGATGCAGGAGCTGATCGACCTGGCCGTTCTCGAATCGAACCAGGGGTATGCGAACAGCGGGGTCACGATGCGCATGGAACTGGCCTGCCTGTACGAGACGACCTACGACGAAACCGCCGCGATCGAAATCGATGTGTCCCGGTTTCGTGGGAATGGCGACGGCTTCATGGACGAGGTTCATACGCTTCGCGCGGACTACGACGCGGACATGTGCTGCCTCATCGTGGATGGGACCGATCCCGACTGGTGCGGGTTGGCGTATGGCTTCGACTACACCGCTTACTCCAACATGTTTCAGGCGACCATGTTTGCGTGCGCGACAGGGAACTACACCTTCGCCCATGAGTTCGGCCACACCCAGGGTTGCCGACACGACAATGACGGGACCCTGACGCCCTTTCCGTATGGGCACGGATTTCGAAACGGCGCCAGTTGGAGGACGATCATGGGGCTTGCCAGCGGAACCTCCTCCCCCCGGCTGAACTACTGGTCGAACCCAAACGTCAACTCACCCGTCGCCCCTTTCACCGCCATGGGCACGCCGATCAACGGCGGGAACTTCGCGAACGACAACCGAAGCGCGATCAACGCAGGTGACAATGTGGTTGTGGATCACGAATCGACGCCGGTCAGTTCCACCACTCCTTCCGGCGACACGATCAACGCGGACGAGGACGTCGATAAGATCGTCACGGACTCTCTGACCGTCACGTCGTTCACAGCGAACTCCGGTTCCCGCGTTCAGTTTCGGTCCTCGGGAACCATCCTGCTGGGCGCCGGGGTCTGGGCGAGGGCGGGGAGTTCGTTCCGCGCGCGCCTTGCGGGACCGCTCGGGGATCCACCGCCGGAGTCGGGTGATTCCGGCGCCTCGCTGTCCACCACTCCGGCCGCAGCCGAGACGGTTCAACGATGAAGCGCTCCTTCGTCCATCTCGCCGCCGCCGCCGCTGTCGCCGTCAGTTCCGGGAGCGGCGCTTCGGCATGGGCGTCGATGAGCAGCGCGAACTACCGCATCGATCCGACCGCGTTCGGCGGTGGAGCCGCGGAAGCGGGTTCTTCGGACTATTCCTCCTTTTCCGGTGTCGCGGGGTTCGTGGTCGGATTGGGTGGCTCCGCGAGCTACTCGGCGGAATACGGATTTTTTCCGTCGGCTGGGATCCACGAGGTCACCGGGCGATACGTGTTCTACAATCAATCGGTCTGGGACGGGAACAACGCCGCGGCGACGAAGAGCGACGACAACGCGATCGCGCCGGACAAGACCGCCCTGCTTGGGGGGGGCACGGCGACGTTCGCGAACTACACCAGCTACAGTCGCGGCCTCAACGGCGTCATGGTGGATCTTCCGAACGGGGTCGCTCCGACAACCGCCGATTTCACGTTCAAACGCGGGAACAACAATTCCCCCGGCGGTTGGGCCGTCGCCCCGAGTCCCGCCATCACCGTAC
>JBFWOK010000211.1:0-10857 GCA_050250555.1 Limisphaerales bacterium | reverse complement strand
TCGACGAGATGATCGCCACCGCCACTTCCGTGCCTGCCGAACCTTTTAAATAGTCATGGCCAAAGCAGCTACTAGCAAGACGGTTGAGTCGCTCAAGCACGACGAGGCCAAGCGGAAGAACATCCCCACCGCAGAGCATCAGTCAGTCGTTGATGACGAGCAGAAGAATCCCAAGGCGATCCGCTACCCGCGCAACACCGACCTCGATCCCCAGCTCGTCTGGCGCGGGAAGGATGAGCAGGACTGGAGCGACCTCGTCGTCCACGCGCCGCCGCTGTACATCCAAGAAAAGGTCCACCCCAAGGTGCTCATTGACGACCTATTGCGCCGGACTAGGGAAAGCCAGCACGACGCTGGGATGCTAACGCCCGACCTCTTCGCCGACTTCAATGGCATTCCCAAGGGCGCGGACAAGACCGAGTTCTACGCCCATGACCAGAACTGGTCCAACCGGATGATCCTCGGCGACTCCCTCCAGGTCATGGCCAGCTTGGCCGAGCGCGAGGGCCTTCGCGGGCGCGTGCAGTGCATTTACTTCGACCCGCCATACGGCATCAAGTTCAACAGCAACTTCCAGTGGTCCACAACCAGCCGCGACGTGAAGGACGGCAAGGCGGACCACATCACCCGCGAGCCCGAGCAGGTCAAAGCCTTCCGCGACACCTGGCGCGACGGCATCCATAGCTACCTCACCTACCTACGGGATCGGCTCACCGTCGCCCGCGATCTCCTCACCGATTCCGGCTCCATCTTCGTTCAGATCGGCGATGAAAATGTTCATCGCGTGCGGGCGGTAATGGACGAGGTGTTCGGAGATGAGCATTTATGTGCGACTGTTGCCTTCAGAACCACAGGGGCTCAAACCAGTGGGTTGCTGGCCCAGCCGTGTGACTTCCTTCTTTGGTATGCGAAGCGACGCGAATGCATGAAGTTCAGGCGACCGATTGTGCCCGATGAAAGTGGAGCGTGGGACGAATCCCAAGACCTGTGGATAGAAGAGAACTCAGGCAGGCGCAGGCTCACCGCTGATGAGAAGGCTCGGTTCGCGCAATTGGGACCGAAGGCGTTTCGTCATCGAACCGTGGAGCCCAAATCGGGTGGAGGCTCGACGACATTCCCATTAACGATTGAGGGCGGAGTTTACGAGCCAAAGGCTGGCAAGGGATGGTCTAGTAATTTTGCAGGGATGACGCGCCTTTTGCGCGCGAATCGCCTGATGGTGATGGGGAAGAGCGTGCGATTCCCGATCTTCTTTGGAGACTTCGGTTACTCGGAAGTGAAATCACTTTGGTCCGATACGATGGTCAGTGGATTCTCAGAGGCTAAAGCATATGTGGTCCAAACAGCAACGAAGGTTGTCCAGCGCTGCATCCTGATGGCGACCGACCCCGGCGACCTCGTGCTCGACCCGACCTGCGGGTCCGGCACCACTGCCACCGTCTCCGAGCAATGGGGCCGCCGCTGGATCACGATTGACACCTCGCGTGTGGCGCTGGCGCTGACCCGCGCCCGGATCATGGGCGCGCGTTATCCCTTTTACTTGCTGACCGATTCCCGCGATGGCCAGCTCAAGGAGGCCGAAGTCACCCGCACCGCGCCAAGTTCGCAGCCCGTGCAGGGGAACATCCGCCACGGCTTCGTCTATGAGCGCGTGCCGCACATCACGCTTAAGTCGATCGCCAACAACGCAGAGATCGATGTCATCTGGGACCAGTGGCAGGCGAAACTGGAACCCTTGCGGGAGAGGCTGAACGCGGCGCTTAAGAAGTCCTGGCAAGAGTGGGAGATTCCGCGCGATTTGGATGCCCAGTGGTCCGACGCGACGAAGAAGCTGCACGCCGACTGGTGGCAGGCCCGCATCGCCCGGCAGCAGGAGATCGACAAGTCCATCGCCGCCAAAGCCGAATTCGAACACCTTTACGACAAACCATACGAGGACAAGAAGATCGTGCGCGTGGCAGGTCCCTTCACGGTGGAGAGCCTCAGTCCCCACCGTGTACTGGGCGTGGACGAGGATGACGAGTTGATCGATACCCTGAAGGAAGGGGCGGGGGAGTACGGCGCCAAGCAGTCCTTCCCGCAGATGATCCTGGAAAACCTCAAGACCGCGGGTGTGCAGCAGGCGCACAAGGAGGATCGCATCACCTTCACCGCCCTCACCCCCTGGCCCGGCGAGTTGGTGTGCGGGGAAGGCCGCTACATGGAGGGCGTGGCGGAGAAGCGCGCCGCCATCTTCATCGGCCCCGAGTTTGGCACCGTCCAGCGCGCCGACCTCGTCGCCGCCGCTCGCGAGGCGGGTGACGCTGGGTTCGATGTGCTCATCGCCTGCGCGTTCAACTACGAAGCCCACGCCACGGAGTTCAGCAAGCTGGGGCGCATCGCCGTGCTCAAGGCACGGATGAACGCCGACCTCCACATGGCCGAGGACCTCAAGAACACTGGCAAGGGCAATCTCTTCGTCATCTTCGGCGAGCCCGACATCACTCTCCTCTCCGAGAAAGACGGAAAACTCCGCGTCAAGGTGAACGGCGTCGACGTCTTCAAGCCCCAGACTGGCGAAGTGGTCAGCGACGGTGCCGACGGCATCGCCTGCTGGTTCATCGACACCGACTACAACGAAGAGAGCTTCTTCGTCCGCCACGCCTACTTCCTCGGCGCCAACGACCCCTACAGCGCCCTCCGAACGACGCTCAAAGCCGAGATCAACGCCGAAGCCTGGGCCACGCTGAACAGCGACACGTCACGGGCGTTCGAGAAGCCGAAGAGTGGGCGGATCGCGGTGAAGGTGATCAATCATCTTGGCGACGAGGTGATGAAGGTTTTTAAGGTGTAGTAACAATGCTTCCTCACTACCATGCCGTAAGAGACGCTGCCCAGCGGATTGCGGGCGCCATAGATCACTCTGTTGAGGCGCTCGCTCAAGGACGAGTCGAACACGAACCGGCAATGACGGATAGAATGCTTGGTGCGATCGAGGAGTCTCTGGTCGACTACCAGAACAGGGGTCTCCGATGGACTGCTAAGACACTGACCGACCGCGGCCGGGGCTCCCAAGAATCAAAATACGGTGCTGACTTCCTGGGCGTCTTGAGCATTGCGCTTCCGGATTTCACTGTCTCCAAAGGCTTTCTCGCGCAGGCAAAGCTGGTTAGAGGGAATAGTTCAGGTGAAGTGAAAGAATTGAAGCGCCAGTGCGAGAAGATGTTGGATTTGAGCCCGGATTCGTTTGTCTTTCTTTACGGGGCCACCGGCGTTCGGATCGTTCCCGCTTTATCTGTTCTCGCGGCAGACGTGGACCCGTTGAAACTATATAGCAGGTCAGCGCAATCCTTTTTTGAGGCCCACTTCGAGTGCTTCATCGGTGACAGGAGCATTAAGTCGTCGAGTCCGAAAACTCTCGAATCCATGCGCGCTCAGTTCGAGACACGGCGGGCGATACTTCTGAAGGCGAGACCTGTTCGATTACCGGACCCTTGATGGAACCTCAGGATAGTGACAACATGGACTTCCGTATAGCCTACACCTTCACCGACAGCCTTGCACGTCTGACCGGTGACGAACAGAAGGCCGTCAAGACCACGGCCTTTGATTTGCAGGTGAATCCTACGGTGTCAGGCCTCAGCTTCCACAAGCTCGACAAGGCGAGGGATAAGAACTTTTGGTCGGTGCGGGTGAGCAGCGACATCCGGCTCATCGTCCACAGGACGCAAGGCAGCTTGTTGCTCTGCTACGTGGATCACCACGACAAAGCCTACGATTGGGCTGAGCGGCGCAGACTGGAGACGCATCCGAAAACAGGTGCCGCACAGTTGGTTGAGATCCGCGAGACGGTGAAAGAGATCGTTGTACCGGTCTATGTGCAAGCGGCGCTGCCCGAACCGGAGAAGGCACCCAAGCCACCCTTGTTCGCCGAACGGACGGATGACGAACTCCTGCGATACGGTGTGCCGGTCGAGTGGCTGAACGACGCGCGTCAAGCGACGGAGGAAAGTCTGCTGGCGCTGGTCGACCGCCTGCCGGCAGAAGCAGCCGAGGCCCTTTTGGAATTCGCCACGGGAGGCAAACCTCGTGTGGCGCCACTGGCGACGACGGCTTCGAGTCCTTTCGACCATCCCGACGCTCAGCGCCGTTTCCGCGTGATGACGAACGTCGAGGAACTGCAACGAGCGTTGGACTTTCCGTGGGAGAAGTGGACGGTGTTCCTGCACCCCGAGCAGCGAGATTTTGTGGAGCGCGACCACAACGGCCCAGCCCGGGTTTCTGGATCGGCTGGGACCGGCAAGACCATCGTTGCGTTGCACCGGGCCGTGTACCTGGCTCGCCGTCATCCGGATGCTCGGGTCCTTCTCGCGACGTTCTCGGATACGCTGGCCCATGCCCTGCAAACGAAGCTGCGTCGGCTTATTGGCAGCGAACCACGTCTCGGAGAGAGGGTGGAAGTTCACTCGCTTCCAGCGTTGGGGTTGCGTCTCTACCAGGGGCTCTGCGGGCGCCGGGCCACGTTGGTCTCGCAGGACGAGCTTCTACAAATCGTTAGTGCCGCCTCAGAAGCCGTAGGCAGCCACAAGTTTAGTCTCCACTTCCTGATCGCCGAGTGGGAGCAGATTGTTGATGCTTGGCAGTTGGCGAGTTGGGAAGCATATCGGGACGTGGCCCGACTAGGCCGGAAGACGCGTTTGTCCGAGGCGCAGCGGCAAGTCCTTTGGTCCATCTTTGAGCAGGTGCGGCAAGAGCTGACTCGGCGCAGTCTTCTCACGCAGGCTGCCGTGCTTTCCGAGTTGGTCACTGTGTTGACGCGGAGGAAGCCGACGACTTTTGAGTTTGCAGTCGTGGACGAAGCGCAGGATGTGAACGTGTCACAACTTCGGTTCTTGGCGGCCTTGGGAAGCGACCGGCCGAATGGGCTCTTCTTCGCGGGCGATCTGGGACAGCGCATCTTCCAACCGCCGTTCTCGTGGAGGTCGCTCGGCGTCGACATCCGGGGTCGTTCACGAACGCTGCGAGTCAACTACCGCACCTCGCATCAGATTCGCCAGCAGGCTGATCGCCTACTTGGCACCGAGGTGACCGACGTAGATGGAAACCGGGACGTACGCGGAGACACCATCTCCCTCTTCAACGGCCCCCCGCCTGTGGTCCGTATTGTCTCCTCCGTCGAGGAAGAGACGGTCTTGGTGCAGGAATGGCTCGCCCAGCAACGGAAGGATGGTGTGGTCCCTGACGAGATCGGCCTCTTCGTCCGCTCGGAAGCGCAGATCGGCCGAGTAAAAGCTGCCGTCGTGAGGTCCGGACTCGCGTTCCGCGTCTTGGACGACCACGTCGATGTCGCCAGTGGTTGCGTATCGATTACCACGATGCACCTCGCGAAGGGCTTGGAGTTTCGCAGTGTGGCGGTGGTGGCCTGCGACGATGAGGTCATTCCGCTCCAGGAGCGAATCGAAGCGGTGGGGGACGACTCGGATCTTCAGGAGGTTTACGACACCGAGCGCCACCTTCTCTACGTCGCATGCACCCGAGCAAGGGACCGCCTGCTCGTGACGGCGGTTGATCCGGCGTCGGAGTTTCTGGACGATCTGGGTTCAGGCTAGCTGTGTGATCAGATGCATGAGCCGGTCGCGATCCGCCTGCATTGTCTTGGCCGTCATTTCGTGAAGAATCCGTCGCATCTCATCCTTCGCGGCGGGGCGATCACCTGTGCCGAGCATCGTCGGCATCGCTCTCACGATGGCCTGCCGAAAGTCCTCCCGCCCGGGACGGAAGTAGTGCTTCAGGACTACCGCGACAGTCCGGTGGCCGGTGACGCGCTGGACGAGTTCAAGGGGGACCCCGGCAGCCAACGCGAGCGTGATCCAGGTCACGCGGAAGCTGTGGAAATCGTGCAGGGAGGCGCGCCGCAGGCCCACCTCGCGTTCCTCCTGCAAGGCGTCGGTCTTCGCCGCTCTCCGGTTGCCTCGCACGATTGAGGTGCCCGTCTCGCGTTCGAGTTCGTTCAAATAATTCGAGACCGCGCCGCGGCTGAACCCGGTTGCCGCCATGACCTCGCCCAGGGGGGTGCCGGCCGCGTAGGCGTCGAAGACGGCACGTAGCCTGACGGCCCGCTTCGATTCACCGAGATTCTTCAGGTAGGCGTCGACCCGGGTTCGGACCTCCTCTGCCGATGCGGGCGGAGGTAGCGCAGAAGTGCCGGGCGTCGGCATCGACTCCAGCGCACGGGCGATGACCTGCTTGACCCGCCACGTGATGCCGTCCGGGTTGTTCTGGTACATCTGGGCGGCCTCCGGAAAGCAGAACTCCGATTGGCCGGCCTTGGCCTTCGCCCGGTTCAGTTCCTCCGCGAGCATCGGGAAGATCGGGATGTCCACGCGCTCGCCAGTCTTGGCAGTCTCGACGGAGAGGAAGCCGGCCTTCAGGTCCACGTCGGCCCACCTCAGCATGCAGCAGTCGCCGCGCCGCATCGCCGTACACATTCCGGTGACGATGATCGGCCGAATGAAGTCGTCGCCGGCGCATGTGTCGACGATGGCCTTCAGTTCCTCGACGGAGAATGGCTCCCGGTTGACCGTCGCGGAGGCCTTTGTGACGAGTCCGTGGAACGGGTTGCTGCCCTCGGCGAGCTGGGGGTGGAGGTGCTTGAACGTCGCCCGAAGGAGCTTCAGCGTGTCGTTCCACGTCTTCGGCGACACGTTCCGGTCGGCCTCGGCGTCCATGAACGCCTGCGCCGTGGCCGGTTTGACCTCGATGAACTCCGTGGCGCCCTTCTGGTGCTCGGCGACGAACTCCGCGAACCGTTTGAGCCGCAGCCGGACCTGGAGGGCGTAGCGCTCGTCCGGGGTCTTCCGGCGCGGGATCTTGGCCCACCAGTCGGCGAGTTCCGCGAGCTTGGGGAAGGTGACCTCTCGGCCGGTCTTCATCTCAGCCAGCTTCTGGAGGGTCTTCTCGCCGGTGCGGTCGTCCCGCATCTTCCGGGCCAAGAGGTCGTAGGCGGCCTGCGCCATGCCACGGGACTGCTCGAACTCGTCGTCTCCCTGCATCGTGCGCTTCGGCGGCCGCTTCCCAGCGATGGGGACCTTCAGGTTGACGATGGTCTTCTGACCGTTCTCCATGAAAACGCCGTACCACCACTTGCTGGACTTGCGCAGTTCGAGGCTCATCTGGTTTCCTTTGGTCGTGATGGGTCCGGGTAGGTCCGCATCGGTCGCACTTTTTACGGTCAACCAAACATTTGCCAAATAAATCCGGGCGGGCCCGATCTAAGGAGTTGGTAATCAGGTGTGCAGCGTTCGGCTCATAACCTGAAGGTCCTAGGTTCAAATCCTAGCCCCGCAACCAATTTCCGTTGCACCGCAACGACTTAAGCCGCTGGCCTTCAGCGGCTTATTTTTTTCCCTGGCACGCTTCCTCGATTTGACCCTTTGGCATGCAACACTTTGAAATACTGGGCAATACTGGGAAAGATTGTGGAACTTTTGTGCCGTAGATGGGGGCCTGAAGGGCGGGAAGTTCAAGTCGTGAAAGGCGCCCGACGCAACGTTTCCCGGGATGTCTGGATACATCGGGATGCGGCCGGAAGAAGGAATCATCTCCGCCGTTGGACCACGCTCCTGAAATCGGCTTCGCAAGAAACCGCGTGCGAGGCTATCGTAGCCCCATGGTAACGGCATCGGAAACCGAGGTTCTCGCGAGGTTGATGCGGCCTCTTTCCCGCGACCTCTCCGCGGACCTGGCACGGGCCCTTGTGACGCTGCGCGCCGACGACGAGACCCAGGCTCGCTATGACGAACTGGCGGACAAGAACAGTCGGGGTGAACTGTCCCGCGACGAGGCGCACGAGCTGGAAGCGATCGTTCGTGCGAACACGTTCCTCGGCATCATCAAAGCCCAGGCCCAGGCCACGCTGAAACCCACCTCGCCGAATTGATGGACGCGTCGACGAGGCAACTCGTCCGCGAACGCGCCGGGCACCGTTGCGAGTACTGCCGGATGTCGGAGCGGCACTCGGCCCTGCGGTTCCACGTCGAGCACATCCTGCCCCGGCAGCACGGCGGCGCCGACGCCACCGATAATCTAGCGCTGGCCTGTCCGGCATGTAACCTCAGGAAGGGCCCCAACCTGACTGGCATTGATCCCGACACAGGCGCCGTCACCCGCCTCTTTCACCCACGAACCGACCAATGGGAGGAGCACTTCGTCCGCGACGGTGCCACGATATCCGGCCGGTCTCCTGTGGGCCGTACGACGACCTGGCTCTTGGACTTCAATTCCCCAGACCGCCTCCGTTGGCGGCAAATGGTGGCCGACTCTGGCCCTCCCGATTGACCCAAGCCAGCGGGACACAGTTGGAGGGTGACGCACCGTCTGGTGACATAACCTGAAGACCATCTCGTAAAAGTCGGCGCTTGGTCCCTAGCCCCCGTTGCACTGCAATGCTTTAAACATTTGCGTTCCAGCAGCTTGCTTCCTTCTCTGGCACGGTTTCTGATTCTCGGCCGAATCCGTTTCCATTCGATTCCGGACGGTGTCACTCGATTCCAGAAGCCGAACATTTGCCAAATAACTCCGGTGCAAGTCTCCCGATGAGCGCAGTGCGGGCCCGGCCGTCGTGGTCGCCCCTGCTGTACCTACGATCCCGCCCCTTCTTCAAATACTCGAATCCGTCCTGCCTCGACGATCCAAAGCTTCCCGTCCAACTTCTCTCGTTCGAGCCCGGCGACCAAGATGAGCAGAAGCTCTTGTAGCTCTGCTTCCGACGCCCTTCTCGGCAACCGTAAGACAGCGATCCCGGCGTACCGACTCGGCCGAAACCGGAGGGGGTTTGCGAAGTCCAAATCCAACGTCACCAGCGCACGACCTTCATCACAGCAGGCCTCGATTAGGTCGGCGTCGAGGGCGCCCTCCATCAATTGATCGCGCACCGTGGCAACATCATGCCCCGCTTCCGAGAGCACTGCCCGTGCGCGCTCGCCGAGATTCTCGTCCAGCTTGAGCCTCACGAATGCGATTCCAACGCGATGTCGACATAACGCTCGCGGGATATTTCCGAGCCGTACGCGAGGCAGGCTTGAATGTCCTCGAGCTGAATTCCCGGGTACACGGCCAGGATCGCCTCGGGAGTGCTACCCGACGCCAACAAATCAAGGACCAGCGATACCCAGATGCGGTGCCCGCGGATACAGGGCTTTCCGCCACACCGGGCAGGATCAATCCAAATCCGATCCAGCAATTGGCTACGCGTCGGTGCGTCCATGGAGAGACCCTACCGCCTGCTCGTCGCATCGGAAAGCCTGCGCATAGACCGCTGGATCCGTTTGACACGCCTTCCGGTGACATAACCTGAAGGTCCGAGGTGCAAATCCTAGCCCCGCAACCAGTTTCCGTTGCACCGCAACGACTTAAGCCGCTGGCCTTCAGCGGCTTTCTTCTTTTTCTGGCACGCTTCCTGATTTTCTATGGTTTTTGGGCGCGCTGGGGCGCACAGGGGTGCACTCGGGCGCGTTTCCAAATTTTTGCCAAATAATTTGGTCCAAAAACCCCGCCAATCATGGGTTCATTTTCGAACTGAGGCCTGAAGGGCGGAGGTTCAAATCCGCCATCACGAGGATTGAACTCGCGAGGATCGAAGCGCTCGTAGACCGTCCCGCTGTGACGCTTCCCGGGATTGAGATCGCGGTCATCGAGGAGCGAAAGGTGATCGGCTACCTTTTGGCCGCGGATCATCCCGAGGGCGCTAGCAAGGCTGCCTTCTTCGAGGCCCACGGCTTTCAGCAGGGAGATTGGAAGGCATTGGCCGAAGCGCTGCGAGACCACGGTCATCGGCACCAGGTGGCGGAGATTGCTTCGTCTCCCTACGGCACGAAATACCTCGTGGATGGCCCCCTGCGGTCTCCTGACGGACGCACCCCCATGGTCCGGGCCGTCTGGATCGTGGATGCCGGAACCGAATTCCCACGGCTGGTCACTGCCTACCCAATGGATGTATGAGTAATGCCATGATTCGTGAACACGACAGGGTCGTCTTGACCGCACCGATCCCCGACCGCGGGCTGGAAACGGGCGATGTAGGCGCTGTGGTGCACGTCTACCCAAACGCTGCGGCCTACGAGGTCGAGTTCGTCACCTTGGGTGGATCAACCGCAGCCGTGGTGACTGTTCCGGCTGACTCGATTCGACCCGTGTCGAAGACGGAAATCCCCCATGCGCGGGAGTTGGTTCTGCACTGAGCGCGTCCAGCGGGAGGACATGCCCTATCTCAACAAGATCGTTCTAGTGTGCCGTACTGGGTACGTTCCTGCGATCGTACGCTCTTGTCGAAGACTTCATGCGGGACCGGGTGACCTTTGTCGGCGTAGTTGGCCAGGACTGCTGCAATGTCGAGGAAATTATCGATGAGATCGTGGTCGGGGACGGGACTCATGAACCCTATTCCATGCTTACATCCAGCCACCCGGGTGAATCAGTCGCCGAGGCGGTGGAGTTTGCCAAGTCATTGACGGACGAGTTTGCGGGTGATGTTCAAGTCGTGAATGTTTGAAAATGCTCCAGCGGTTGATGCGCGTGGCATTGCCAGATCGAGGGGGAAGCTATGGAGGAATCAAGTGACGGGCTAATCTACCTCTGCGGCGGAGAGATTGATGCAGGCGAATTCTCGGTCGAGATTTGGTCGGAGAACTTGAATCCCGACCTGATCACCGGCCTGCTTGGAAAGCCGCCGACGGAAGCCCATCGCAAAGGAGACACGTTTGGCCCTCGCGCTCGGGAGTTCAGTTATGGCCAGTGGGCGACTCGAACCGGACGCATAGAGTTCCGGAACGGCAAGTCATTCGAGGCGAGCGTTGACGATTTTGTGCGGTGCCTCCCAGG
>JBFWOK010000210.1:0-10999 GCA_050250555.1 Limisphaerales bacterium | reverse complement strand
CGCCTGACCCAACCCGCCCGCTCAGCCAATGTCACCGCCCATTCCGATTCATCTCGTTCGTTCTTCACCCCGCCATCTTGCCTCTCCCGCCCCGCCCACGAACAGATGCGGCTCCCTTACCGCTTACAGTTCTTCACTCAGGCGTCATGACCACGCGGCAGGAAGCCATCGCAGCACTGCTTGCGCTACCAGCCTCCACCCTCAATGAACTTGGGCGTGCGATGTCTCACGGCACGCTGCGTCACGGGCATTCGCGGCAATCTCTCCTGCCTTTCGTCGGAGATCGGGCGCTGGCCACAGATCAGGCCCTGAGGTTACTGGCCGATCTCGGGTTCACCAACACCTCCAGCGGGGTGCTCTGCGAAGCGCTCGGCAGCGCGCTTTCGGAGCGTGACACTGCCGAGCGGAGCATTCAGCTCGTGCTGAGCGGCCCCGAGCTGGCAGGCACGCCCGTGATGGATACGAGGACGACGGTCCTGTCGTTGTTCGAGGAAGCCGCCGAAGAGGCTTTGATCACCAGCTTCGTTTTCCACGACGCTGCCGAGTTCTTCTCGGTTCTCGCCGAGAAGGCCGACGCGAATCCCGAGTTCCGTGTCACGTTCGTGGTCGACCTGACCCACCGGCGCGACGCACCAAGCCAACCCCAGGCCCTCATCGCGCAGTCATTTGCCGCCGATTTCCGAAAGAAGCACTGGCCGGGACGGCGATTGCCTGAGATCTGGCACGACCCGCGCCAATTCGAATCTGCCGAATCAGGCGGTGGCGTCCTGCACGCCAAGACTGTCGTCATCGACCGGAAGGTCGCTTTCATCACGTCCGCGAATTTCACCGGGGCCGCCCATAATCGAAACATCGAGGCAGGCGTTCTGCTTCGTCAACCCCGTATCGCCGCCAGACTACACGGCTATTTTGTCGGCCTGATCGGGACCGGTGTCTTGCGTAGAGTAAAATCCTAACCAAGCGACGAGACCAAGGCGTCAGTCTGCTTCGTCGAGCGCCATCCCATACTCCTTCGCCAAATCGAATCCAACATCGGTCCCGGGCGCGACGACTTGAAAGCCGACGTACATGAGGCAGACGAGGTGGAGGGCGGTGAACTCCCCGGGGAGCGAACCCAGTCGGTAGCGCTTCTCGGCATTGTGCACGTCCAAGCCGCTCCGACCCAAGGTCGCGATCTCGAAGGCGATTTGCTGAACCTCCTCGATCGGGCGATTCCGGAATTCCCGGATCGCGGCGACGCAGTACTCGACGGCGTCCGAACGCGCAATCCCCGCCGTTGAGGCGAGTTGAAGGGATTCCTGGGCAAGTTGGCTGCTGGCTTTTCGCGCCACTTCGGCGAGGTCGTTGTGCGGATGGATCTCAATGGCGCGCTTGTAGGCGTCGGCAGCCGACTTTCCTTGGCCTGTCTGGCTCAGAGCGTCACCCAGCGCCAGCCAGGCACCCTGGTCCCCGGGCTGCGCGCCGACAGCAATCCTGAGGTGCTCGACGGCCTTCTCGGGATGCTCGCCCAGCTTGAGGTGGCCGATGCCAAGATTCCGGTTCGCCCACGGATTGTCAGGTTCCAGGGCGACAGCGCGTTCCAAGGTCCCGATGGCGGTTTCGTTGTTCTGCTGTCGCAGCTGGGCGACACCGAGAGCCACGAGCGCGTTGACGAAATCCGGTGCCAATTCGACCGCCCGGGCGAGATGATCCTCAGCTTCCGCCAGGCGCCGCGCCTCGCTGAGGGCGAGTCCGAGGTTGAATAGGACGTTGACGTCGTCGGGGTTGGCGCTCAGGAGGAATTCCAGAATCTGCACCCCTTCGGCGGTGCGGCCGTTGCGCAGGTGGGTGATCGCCACGTCCAAGGGAGTCGCCACAGCCGCCGCGTCCGAAGTCCAGCGGACCGAAATCCGCTGATCATCCACCGATACCGTGGCCCGCCCCCGGAAATCGCGGAACATCCCCAGCAACGCTTCGTTGACCGCCTCCCGGAAAGACTCCGTTCCCGGCGTCCGTGCGTCCGCGGGAAGCAGGTCGGGATCGAACCGGTCCAGGGGCAACGAGAAGGTTTGAAAATCACCGTTCACGGCACGTGCTCCTCGCTCCACCGGTACCAATCGGCCATGCCCAGAAGGTTTGCCCACGCGTCCACCAGGGCATCATCGGCCTCCGGTCCCGACGGGATTCGATCCCAGCATTCGAGAAGGGCGTTCCCAACTTTCTCAAATCCAGCGGCGCGGTACGGAATAACCACCTGCGGCAAATCGAGGATCCGCGCCCAATACAGGGCAAAGGCGGCGTTCATTCCCAGGCTGGCCCGCACAGCTTCCGCGGGCATGACGCGTTGGACCTCTGGCTGCAGCCCGGCGGCATTGTCATTCAACTGCCGGTCGACGGCCTTGCGCTGGAGGCCCTCCAATTCGGGATAATCCTTGCGAATCCAGTCATCCACCCGGAGTCCCACCGGCATCGACCGCAATTGGCTGAGCAGGCCGGAGCAGAGGAACCGGATCAGGCGCGGATTCATCAACTCGGCGAGGTTCCGCGCTTTCGCGGTATTCTCCACCCAGCGGCGCACCGTCTCCTCGGCCCTGGGGTGTTCCGAAAAGTCCCGCCGCTGGTCCGGGAGCACGGCGAACCGGCGCAGGAGGAACCCGGCTTGATACACGATCAAATAGTCCGGCTTCTGGATGACGCTGGGATGGATGGCGATCCGGTGAAACGGTGATCCGCCACGCGCGACGTCCAGCTTGGCAAGGATGTTGGAAGGCAGGCTGTGATCCGGCTCCACGTGCACGGGTCTGCCGGTTCGCTCTCGAACCAACTGGAGCACCTGATCTGCGGGGCCACCCTTCGTCATGACTTGCCGAAATCGTAGGGGGAGGCCAGGCCAATGGCGACCATTCAAGCTCCGGTTTTGGCGTCGCCCGCCAACCGCGGGGCGGCTAATCTGAGCCGGTGATCCAAGCGGAGGCCATCGTTTACGAGTTCAGCCGGCCCAAGGTAGAACGCGGTGACTTCTCGGCATTTCTGGAACGGTTCGCTTTCGACCGCCTGCCAACCGGTCGACGCCTGCGGGTGATGATGAACTCGATGGTCTTCTGCATCCACGGGTGGGACCACGACCCTCGTGAAATCCACTGCATCCCGGAGATCCGTTCCTTCTACCGCAACTTCCATGAGGCGTGGCCGTACTGGCTCTACTTTTGCAGCCTCGATGTCGACACCCTCCGAGCGATGGTCCTGTGCTGCCTGCGGTCGTTCACCGCCCTCTCCGAGGACGGCAATCCCAACGTGAAGGTGGAATACGATCCGCTGGAGCTGATTGAATTCCTCAAGCGCGACTTCGCCCCCATGAATGCCGTCTGCGAACGCGCCGGCGTCTTCGAGAACCTCATCGAGACCCGAACCAACGCCGTCTTCCAGTACTTCGGGTTCTTTCCCGAGAAGCCCTGAAGGCGCGCCGTCGTCTCGGTATGGGACAAGTATCAACTCCGGACGGTTAACGTCGATTCCATGAGCAAAGGAGAATCTACACCAACCGCGGCAGTGTTGTGGGGCGTGATTCCGCGGGAGGCGCGGGAACGAATTCTGGCGAATGTCTTCTGCGTGAAGTGCCGCCGCTCCTCGACGATGGTGAATTTCACTGGCGAGGAACAAAACGGTGACGTGATTCTGCGAGGAGCCTGCGCCAACTGTGGCCATGACGCGGTGCGCTTGCTGGAAGCCTCCGAGACGAATCGGTCGCTCAATTAGCGCGGCACAACGAACTGGAGGTCATCGATCTCGAGTTCTCGCATTCAGACGGTAACGACGAGGCCGTCACCTGGCTTCCGCGATCGACGACGGCCGGCGATCGCAAGGAACGCTCAGCATCAAGCTTTCGAAACGGCCGACCAAACACCGCACCCCTCTGCCTCCGCCCACCGCCTGTTCGCCCACGCGGAAACAGTCGGTACTCGGCATACGCACTTCTGCCCATAGCCGAATTGCAAGCGGGCATGGTACATCCACCGCACTTAGGGTTCTTGCATCCGAACGCCCGAACATTTCGCTCGGAATCCGATCTCCGCGAACACCGGAGTTCCGGGGAGAGTGTCGTGACGGTGCGGGGAAGCACATTGCCCATGCGACAAAACCGCGATACCTCGCAAACCATTCCGAACCCACGCCCTACCAATGCACACCACTCCCCTTACCCAAAAGCTCCGAAGAATGCTGGAGTTGATTTGGGAGACTCGGTTCCCAAATGCTGTTCTGGACGGCGTTCGTCCGATTCCCGTCTGGTTCGCCCTCCTATTCCCCTTAGCTGCACCGAACGCAGCACATGCCCAGGACCTCTTCGTAACGTGCTATGGCACCGGCAACATTGTCCGATTTGACCCAGTAACCCGTTCCGGAGCTCTTTTTGTCGCCGCCGCGAACGCGGGATCACAGCCGCTGGTGAACCCGGTTGGAATCGCCTGGGGACCCGATCGCGATGGGGATCTCCAAGGAGATCTTTACATCACATGCCTTCAGCAGAGTCGCATCGTCGTTTTCAGCAGCTTGACTGGTGCATACGTTGCCGAGTTTCCAACCCAAGGCGGAGGCGCGTATGGGGGCTACACCCTCGAACTGGCGATGGCGGCCGACGGCACGATGGCCCTATGCATTCAAAATCCAGACCTAAGTGGGGCCGTGGATCGCTACGATCCGCTCACAGGAACATATCTAGGACGCCTAATCTCCGGCGGATTCTCCACTCCACGCGGAATAACCTTTGGACCGGCGGGCGATGTTTACGTAAGCGCCAATGGGGGCTCCGTACGGCACTACAACGGCACCAGCGGTGCCTACCTCGGCGATGTGGCAGCGCTTCCAAGCCCACATCGAGTAGTCTTTGGACCCGGAGGTGATCTCTTCGCCGCCCAGGCCGGAAGCAGTATTGTCAGGAGGTTTCATGGACGCAACCTCCAGGACCTCGGCGCCTTCGCCACATTGCCATTGGGCACTCCAGATCAGAACATTGGCCTGGCCTTTGGCCCCGGAGGGGAACTGTACGTGGGGAGTTTCAACACAGGCAACGTCTACGCCTTTGATGGCACTTCCGGAGCCTACCTGGGATATTCTCTTTCGCTTCCTGGAGTCCTCGTAAACGCCACTGAAATGATCGTGGGTCCCCCTCCGGCCGCCGCCATAATCCCGCCGGCACAACAAATTGTTGCCTGCAGCTACTTCAATAGTGCTGTACTCCGTTTCGACGGCGTGACCGGGGCGTTCTCCGACGCCATGGTTCCGTCCGGCAATGGCAATATCGTTCAGCCGGTTGGCATTGCACTAGGCTCCGACAATGATCTGTACGTCAGCAGCCGCGACAACTATATGATACTAAAGTACGACGGCACAACGGGTGCATTTCTTGGCGAGTTCGTGTCACAGGTGGGCCCAGTACCGTACGGAACAGCCGACATGTATGATCTAACGTTCGACCTGACCTTTGGTCCTGACGGCACGCTCTACGTGCTTCATCAAGGAAGCATCGGAGAAGGTGCCGTTGGACGCGTCTACCACTATGGAACCGCCGGCGAGTACCTGGGGATCCTCAACCTTCCGACCATCTATACCCCCCGAGGCATCACGGTTGGACCGGATGGAAACTTGTACATCTCCTGTTACCAGGCGACTGGGGAAGTTGGATACGGTATCCTGCGATACAACATCAATCCTCTCACAAACCCGGGCAATCACGACTGGTTCGTGGCTCCGGGCACTCAGTTGAACGGCCCTCATAAGCTCGTTTTTCGGGGCGACTCGCTCTATGTTGCGAATTCCCAAATCCACAGTATTGAGCGATTCGATGCCTCCACAGGTGCATTCCTGGGCACGTTCGTGACACCCCGAAGTGGCGGTGCCTACCTCCCGATTGGGTTGGCATTCGGGCCGGACGGTGATCTGTATGCTGCCTGCCCATACATCGATCCTGCCACCGGTGTCGGATCGCAGATCCTGCGGTATTCGGGCATCGACGGCGCTTTCCTTGGCACATTTAGCCCCGACCGCTTCAGCGGACTTCAGGGGCCAACCTATCTGGTTCTGCGCCAGAGCTCCAGCATTCCCCCGGACGCCACGATCGTGGAGTTGAGGAACAGTTCTGGTGCGCTTATCGAGAACTCTGGAGCCACCGTCGAGTATCAGCTGAACAGCGCTGGGCCTTACCTGTTGTTCGGCGATGGAGCGATGAACTCCGATGGGCGGGAATGGGCTGTTATTCCTGCGGGTGTCCATCGATTTCGTATCACCTACCTGGGTTCATCGCGCATCAAACAACAGAATACGACATCGAACCAGATCATCACCTTCCAGACGGTAAACGCGGTTGTCCGGCTTCAGGACAGCCAATCTGTGCCCATCGCCGGATCGAATGCTGGAATAGAGTGGCAGGCCGGAAGCTCCGGTACTTATTCGGATTTTGGAACAGGTGTCCTCGGTGTCGACGGAACCCTCGCCTACGAGGTGCTTCCGGGCACGCATCGATTTCGTCTCACCTATCAGGACATGTCGGTGACACAACAGCAGAACGTGGAATCGAACCCCCTTGTGGTTTTCTCGACGGTTAGGGTCGAAGTTCGGCTGCGAGACAGCCTTTATGCGATCATTCCTGGCGCTGTTGCGTCCATAGAATGGCAGTCTGGAAGCGCCGGATCCTATGCACCGTTTGGAAGCGGCTTCTTGGATGGCATTGGTTCCATGGAGATGGAAGTCCTTTCAGGTACGCATCGGTTCCACCTTGGTTATCAGGACGCATCGATCACCGTTCAGGAGAACGTTGCGAATAACCCGGTGGTGACGTTCCGCACGGTCAGAAACACAGTCGAGCTTCGAGACAGCAGCAACCTTTTGCTTACCGGTGTCGTAGCCTTTATCGAATGGCAGTCGGGCAGTGCTGGTTCATATGCGCCCTTCGGGGATGACGGAACCATGGGCGCCCTCGGATCGGCCTTTTCAGAAGTCTTGCCGCTCACCCACCGCTATCGTCTTAGCTATCAGGGTGCCAGTATCGCGAAGCAACAGAACATGGCGACCTCCGGGACTGTGGTATTTCAAACTACGCAAGCCGTGGTAGAGCTCCGGGATGGTGCTGGACAGCTGATTCAGAACTCCAACGCCGTGGTGTCCTGGCAATCCGGCAGCGCAGGAGCCTATGTGTCATTCGGCTTGGATGGCGTCATTGATTTCGGCGGAACCGAGGCGATGGAGGTGTTGCCGCTGACCCATCGGTTTCGAGTGACCTACCAAGGCATCACCAAGACAGTGCAGCAGAACACCTCGGCGAACCCCGTGGTCGTGTTCAGCTTCCCCTGACCTGCGCCCACCGCGCGAGCCGCTCTCCCGGAGTACGGGAGACGGCATCGCAGCAGAGCAAGGTGAGGAGCCGCCTTAGGGGTTTGTTCACGCTGAAAATGGCTGGTGTTACAGGGGCCTTCCATAGGCCCCTTTTTCTCTTCGTGCTGAGGTGGACTCAAACGGCAGATCAAGTCCCCAAGTTATCTGCCGCGAGGTTGTGCGTCATAGGTGAGTTCTTCGCAAATCCTGCTAACGCCCTCCGAAGAGCCTCGTCCGGAACCAGCCCCGACATCCAGGAGGTGAAGACTTCGGTCGCCCAGGCCGCCCGTTGCGAATCGAGGGCGTCTTTCAGACGCCAGAGGTTGAGGGCGTGGTGCTGGTTGAAGAGTGAGCTGAGGAAGAGGCGGAGTTCCCGGGCGCTGTGGGTTTCGGGCGATTCGCGGATGACGTCCACCATCCGGTCGAGGGCGATCTTGGCGCGGTGGGCCTGTTCGACGATCGCGTCGCGGGCTGCATTCGAAAGAAAGGGTGGCGTCGCCAGGATGGCATCCAACACGCCCACCGCTGCTTCGGGCGGAACGGATCCAAGATCGGTCCGCCACGCTTTCGAGCCGTCCAAAGGCGTCGCCAGAACCTTCGCACCCTCGAATCGCACGGTCGCTCGACCGTTGGAGTACTCCGAGGGGCTTGTTCGCTCGAATCCCCGACTCTGAAGGCACGCGCGAAGCGCGGGATGATCGGCGAGCAGCGTCGCAGTGGAAACGAGAGCCATGGCCGCCTTCTACCACGAGTCGCGTCGCCGCGGAATGGGGTCGGGACATTCCTCGCCAGTGCTCGGGCACCCCTCTCTCAGCGCTCGTTCGTGTCATCGTCGGAGCTGCTGGATGTTCATCGGGAAGCCGCTGGCTCCTGGCCGCTTGGTGCGCGGTTGTGCCGCCGCGAAACCCAGCGGGCGCTGCCAGCGGATCCTACTGAGACGCCGGATTCTCCAGCGGCGCACCCATGTCGAAACGAACATTCAAGTCCCCTGCCCCACGCACCACGGTGTTGGGGCGACTCTTCGAGGACCTGTCCTTGCGCATCCTCGGTCAGACCGAAGTGCTGGAGCGCCTCAGCCGAGCCGTCCAGCGACTTGAACTCGGCGGGGTGCCTCCGGGCGGGTGTGCCCGTTGCTTCCTTTTCGCCGGGCCCACCGGCGTGGGGAAAACGGAAACCGCCCAAAACTTCGCCGATCTCGTCTACGGTCCCGATCACTTCATCCGCTTCGATTGCGCCGAGTTCAAGACGCTGGAGCGGGTCGGCGATTTGATCGGGAGGCGCTCCGGTGACCCCGGCCGGTTCCAGCAAGCTTATGGTCAGGCCTCCCGTGGGGTCTGGCTCTTCGATGAAATCGAAAAGGCCCACCCGGAGTTCGTCCACCTGTTCCTGGCCATGACCGAGGCCAACCGGGTGACGCTTGCCTCGGGCGATACCTTGGATCTCTCCGGCCTCTACATCGTCGTCACGAGCAACCTGGGTTCCGCCGAGATTCTGGGTCGTGAGCACCTCCCCTTCGTCTCGTTGGAAAAGCGGGTGGTTCGCTCGATCGAACGCCATTTCCGTCCGGAACTCCTGCGCCGGTTCGGTGCTCCGTACGTGTTCCGACCTCTCGGACGCGCCGCCCAGGAGGCCATCGTCGCCCTCCACCTGCGGAATTTCATTCAGTGGCACGCGAGCCGCGGCCGGACGTTGGCGGTCGGACCCGAGGTCGCGCGCTTCCTGGCAGTAACCGGATTCTCACCCCGTCTCGGCGCTGGTCCTCTGCTCGCAGCGATCCATCAGTTCATGGGCGATGCCGTGACCGAGAACCTGCTCGCCGGCGGAATCGGCAGCGGCCGGGTCATCGTCCACGGCGATCACCTCAAGCTCGTCGCCTCATGAGCAAGGATCTTCTCCAGGATCCCCTGCCCCTCTGGAACGTCGCCGTCGCCGCCTGTCTGCTCGGCCTGGCCGTCCTGGGCAACCACTTCCTCCGGGAATTCCTCCGCGACGACATCGTCATCCGCCTCGGCGGTTTCGAGTGGGACGGTCAGTGCGCCTGCCAGCACTTCCTCATCACCGGCGCCACCGGTGCCGGCAAGACGTTGAGCGGCGTCCTGCCCATTCTCATGCAGTTCTTCCGGAATCAGCCCCGCTTCGGCGGCCTCTGCATCGACGTCAAAGGCGTGCTCCACGAGCACGTGATCGCGATCGCCCGACATCATGGAAGGTCGAACGACGTTTTGGTGCTGGAAGTTCGCCCGCCAGAAGCCGGTCCCGACTGGCAACCCCGGCACCGCTTCAACCTGGTCGGCGACCGAACCATCCCTTTCGCGACCTACGCCCAGTGCGTCGTCGATACTGCTGTCGCCCTTGGGAGCACGAACGAACAGGCCTTCTTCCGCAACGCCGCCCAGATCCACATCGGCAAGGCACTGGAGGCCCTCGCCGACGCCGGTCTGCCGGTGACGCTGGAGAACGCCCACAACGTCCTGGTCAACCCCGACGACACCCGGGCAATTCTCCAGCGGCTGAAGTCGGCGGAACTGGCGGAACATTTCCGCCTCTACCTCGCCCAACCGGCGGAACAGTTGGCGGGCGTGGTCGGAACGGTCCGGAACTACCTCCACCACTTCGCCCAACCGGGGATCGCCGAGGTCTTCTGCCGGGATTCCACCTTCCAACTGCGCGACGTCGACGACGGCAAGATCCTGTGCATCGGCTTGCCCCAACGGCTCCAGACCGAACGCCGGTTCGTGGGGACCTTCCTGAAGCATCTGTTCTACATCCACGCCCTGAATCGGTACGACCAACCGAAGGCCCAGCGGGACCGGCACAACCTGCTTCTGTTGCTGGTCGACGAATGCCAGCGATTCGTGACCCGCAGCGAGCACGGTCTCAGCGACCACTCGGTGGTCGACATCATCCGGGAAGCCAAGGTCTGCCTGGTGGCGGCGACCCAGAGCACCACCTCCCTGATCCCTGCCCTCGGCGCCGAGCAAGCCAAGGTGTTTACCCTGAACCTGCGGAATCGCCTGATCTTCACCGCGGCCGACGAGGACGACGCGAAGGCCAGCGCCGACTTCATTGGCAAGCGGGTGGGGCGTGACCGAACGACTGGCTGGAGCGCAGGCCGGTACCATCAGTCGTACCGGAACATCGACTAACATCAGATCAAACCCGACCGGCTCCGGGGCCTCGGGAAGCACGCGTCCGTGGTCGTCCACTGCGCGAAAGGCCACCGCAAGGTGGTCCTCCCTCCCCGCGAAGCGGATGGCTCCGTTCCCGTCTGGTACCGCACCCGGTGGTTCCGAAATTGACCCTCCGGGATCTGCCCTATCGGAGATAGGGGTTGGTGTCCTGCAATTCAATGCACCTGCACCGAGGCTGAATCGACAAACGGCGTTTGCCTGAAACACGGCGCCACGACGCACCACGAATCAAACGATGTTCACCGCGCGACCCCAGAAATGCGTTCAGGTGGCCAAGGAGTACTTCCGGAAGCATCTGGCCAACGGAGAGTACCACTCGCAGGGGCAGACCGTGGTCGGGCGTTGGTTTGGAAAAGGGGCGGCACGACTGGGGCTCGAACCAGGAAGCGCCGTCGACCAACAAGCCTACGAACGGCTTTGCGACAATCAGTATCCGCTCACCGGCGAGAAGCTCACGGTTCGAC
>JBFWOK010000209.1:0-11028 GCA_050250555.1 Limisphaerales bacterium | reverse complement strand
CGAAGAAGACGGAGGAAGAAGGAAGAAAAGGTCGGTTCGGCGAAGGGCCGGAAGAAGACGCCACCGGAAGAATACCTGGATTTCAAACCGCCGGAATCACCCGGTTTTCGAATCGGCGTTCACATGGCCTTTCAACTACCCTTCCCGTGGTATCGTCACGGGTTCCCTTGTCGATCTATCGTCGCCACGGCTCGCGCTCGAGGGGATCTACCCGCGGCGCCATTCAGCCCGCCACAACGGACGACGCCTGTTCCGGAGGGCCCATCATCCCCGACCGCATCCATTCCCCCAGGAGTTCCCGGAATCGGCGCACGGCCGGGCTCTCCGCGTAGGACTGCCAGACCAGAACGAGGGGCACATGCTGACGGGGCCGCAGCGGAACCCAACGGAGCGGGGACGCGGGACCGAGGATCGAGTCAGTTACCACCCCCACTCCGACACCGGCCTCCACCTGGCAGAGAACGGTGCCGATAAGACTTGGGGTGTGCGCGAGGCGTGGAGCGAAGCCTGCCTGCCGGCATGCAGCAAGCACGGCGTCGTGTAGGCCCATGCCCTCCCGTCGAGCAAGAATCACGAGAGACCGCTGCAACAAGGCCTGCCACGGCACCGTTTTCCTACCCGCGAAGGGATGATCCTGGCGAACCACGACGCCAAGGATCTCTTTCCGCAGCAAAAGGGTCTGGAGTCCAAGCGGCTCCTGACCCAGCACCGGCCGAGTGATCCCTGCCGAAAGTCTGCCCTGAGCCACCATCTCCCAAACCCGTTCCGGGGTCCGCTCTTCGAGATGCAGGGCAACCCGCGGATAGCGGCGCCGGTACTCGTGAAGGAGACGGCCGAGATAGGCGTGGACCGGCGGTCCGATATATCCCAGCCGAAGTTCGCCCTCTTCTCCCGCGGCGGTCCGCCGAACTCTTCCGACAAGTTCCTCCAGTCCATTCAGCACCCCACCCGTTTCCCTCAGAAGCAGGGAACCCGCGGCGGTCAGCCGAACGTGGTGCCGGGTTCGTTCCAAGAGGAGAACCGACAGGTGGGACTCAAGATCCTTCACCGCCCGGCTGAGGGCGGGTTGGGCGACGCACAGGCGTCGTGCGGCCTTCGAAAAGCTCAGATCTTCGGCCACCGCCTGGAAGTAGCGCAGGTGCCGTAGTTCGATGCGTGACATGACCTCGTGATGCCATCATGGCATCACCCTGATAGCGAGGCGTTGTTTCCGTGATGTTGGGGTCTCTGGCAGGCTTCGCGCCCGATGTCGAACACCGCTCTGGCCATTCAACTCTTCGCCCAGATCGCGATCATTCTAACCGCCTGCCAGATCGTCGGTTTGCTGGCTCGACGGCTGGGTCAGCCACAAGTGGTGGGAGAGATGATCACCGGGGTGTTGCTTGGTCCCTCACTGCTCGGACTGTTTCTGCCCGGATTGGCCAGTCGGCTTTTCCCCGCCGATTCGATGAAGGTTCTGTTCCCCACCGCCCAGCTCGGGTTGGCGGCCTATATGTTCGTTGTGGGTCTCGAATTCCGGATGGACATCATCCGGCGCCAGATGACAAGCGCGATCGCCGTATCGGCTGCGGGAATGGCGGCACCATTCATCCTGGGTGCCGCCCTGGCCTCGTACCTCCACGGATCCACAACCTTGTTCCCCGAGCGAACAGGGCGGATGGAGGCGATGGTTTTTCTCGGGGCCTCCATGTGCATCACCGCGTTTCCAATGCTCGCGCGTATCATCCACCACAAGAACCTCGCGGGCACAACCATGGGGACCGTGGCGCTGGGTGCCGGAGCCCTCGACGACGCGGCCGCATGGTGCCTGCTGGCCCTGGTCCTGGGCAGCTTCGACGGTGACATGAGCCAGGCATTCACGAATATCGGCGGTGGATTCCTGTACGTTGCCGTGACACTCGGACTGATCCGCCCCGCGCTGGGGCGGTGGGCGGTCATTGTGGAACGTGAAGGAGTCCTGTCGGACCGCGGATTCGGAGCCTGCATGATCCTGCTCGCGTTCGGGGCCTGGGCCACCGATGCCTTGGGTCTCCATGCCGTGTTCGGGGCATTTGTCATGGGGGCCGCGATGCCGCGGGGGTTGGTGGCACAATCGCTGCAAGAGCGAGTGGAACCTCTGACCGTCGGCCTCCTTCTTCCGCTCTTCTTCGCTTTTTCCGGCCTGAACACCGAAATCGGGCTCCTCGATTCTGGAAAGCTTTGGTTCATTGCGGGACTGGTGATGGCCGCGGCCGTGGCGGGCAAAGGCGTGGCCTGCTGGATCGCGGCCCGCGCTACCGGGATCGCGCACCGGGAAGCTCTGGGGATTGGCACCTTGATGAACGCACGCGGGCTCATGGAACTCATCATCATCAACATCGGCCTGCAGCGGAACATCATCTCCCCAGCCCTATTCGCCACCCTGGTCCTGATGGCCGTGATCACAACACTGATTGCGTCTCCCATCTTCGAAGCCCTCGTGGGTCGTCACCGCCCGAAACCCGAACCCGAACCCGAACCCGAACCCGAACCCGGAACCTCTCGCAGCATCCCCCACCGACCTCAGGATCCATCCTCTGCCCATGGTCATGGATGACGCCTTCCAACGACCCGTCCCTTCGTATGTCGGGGAAAGGATCCTGGATCCCGTCACTTCGACCCGCGCGGCGCGTACTTCGATGTCGACGCCAATCGTTCCCACAACGCCCGTTCTTCGGAGGTGATGTTCGTTGGAACTTCCACCCGGAGATTCACGTAGAGATCGCCACGGGCTCCGTCCGATCCTGGCAACCCCCTCCCGCGCACGCGAAGCGGTTGGCCATTCCTGGATCCGGGCGGCACGCGGACATGCACGCTGCCGTCGAGCGTGGGAACGCTCACCGTCGCCCCCAACACCGCTTCCCACGGCGCCAGCGGAAGATCCCGCACCAGGTCCAGGTCGCGGACCTGAAATTCGGGATGCCGCGCGAGTCGCACGCGGAGGTAAAGGTCGCCGGGATTCCCACGAAAACCCGCTTCTCCCCGTCCCGCGACGCGGATCAGTTGTCCCTCCCGGACCCCCGGAGGAATTCGCACCTGCAACGACGTCCGCTCCGGCTGCCCGTCCGTCGGGTTGACACGCTGCAGCGAGACGGTTCGGACCGATCCGTGCAAAACCTCGTCCAGGGCCACCAGGATCTCGCCCTCCACATCGGCGCCCCGACCGCCCCCGGAATCGAAGCCGTCCGAATCCAGGCCGAAGCCGCCCGCGCCCCGCCGGGATCCACGTCCACCGAAGAGGGCTTCGAAGAACTCGCTGAAGCCCGCCCCGCCGAAATGCGATTCACGATCCCCCGGGGCGCCCGGGCGCCGGCCTCCGCCGCGTCGCCCAAATCCAGGCGGCGGCCTGAATTCGGCGCCCGACCGGAAGCCCGACCCCAGTTCATCGTATTTCCGTCGGTTCTCGGGAGTCCCGAGAACCTCATAGGCTTCGTTGACCTCCTTGAACCGTTCCTCGGACCCCTTTTTGTCCTTGGCCACGTCCGGGTGGTGTTCCCGGGCGAGTCGCCGGTACGCCTTCTTGATGTCGTCGTCACTTGCGGAACGCGGCACACCCAGGACCTCGTAGTAGTCTTTGTATCGCACGTCAGGACGCCTGATTGAACGCACAGGTCCAGCGCCCGCGCAATCCGTCGCGCGAATCCGTCGCGAACCGGCGAGGAGTCCTCTGCCCGGAGGCGGACGGCAAAGTCGGTGATCAGTCCAAAGGCAGCCCCCTACCCCACCGGGAACGGCGGGCTCAAGCTACGGCCAGAAGACGCCCTGGCTCAGATTCGTGTAGGAGCCGCAGCCGTTCTCCACGAGTCGCGCGGCCCGCACCATGTAGATCGACCCCGCGGGCGCTTCGGAATCCTCGAACTCGCGCTCCGCGACCAGGTGCTCGTTCACCCGCGCGAACGGTCCCAGGGGTCCCTCGGTGGAGCGATAGACATTCCAGCCGAGCACGCCCTCGCCACCCCCGGCCCAGGTCAACCGCATCCCCTTCGTCACACGCCGTCCCTTCAATCCCCGCGCCGGGGGAACCACGTCCAACCGCAGGGTCGGATCTCCCAGCACGGTCAGGGTTCGCGTCGTGCCGTTGTTGGGATCCAGGTAACGCACGGTTTCGTTGGCGGTCAGTAACTGCGCGTCGCCCAGGGTTCCACCCAACGCCATCGGATCGAACCGCCAGTTCGCGGTCCGCACCCACATCGCCGCCAGACCGTGGTCGCGCGACGCCGTGATCGACCGCAGCAGGTTGTCCTCGCCCGCGGCCCAGTCCCCGAACCACGACCCCAGCAGCATCGCGAAAAGCACCCGGGCCTGGCGCTTTGGACTGGCCAGGCTCGCGGAGGTCACCATTCCCGGACTCCCGGTCCGGATCCGGTCGATGTACCCCGCGCCCGACTGAAACCCCCACGCCACCTCGGCTCCTTGTGACAATCCGAACAGATCTCCTTCGCTGACGGCTTCCGGTCCCCCCGGGAAGAGACGGGCGCCGTTGCGGTAGGCGTTCGAATACAGTTCAAGATCGGTGGCGTTGTTGAAATAGCCTCCCACCACGGCGGCTTGGCGGACGGGCATTTCGCCCAGTCGATAGCGCCTCGCCTTGTCGAAATACTGCCTCAGCAAGGCGACCTCGCCCCGCTCACCCCGGCCGAACGCCGGCATCCGGACGAAGTCCAACCGGCCGAACGCCATCTCCATTCGCGTGTCCCCCGCCGCATTGGGCGGCACATGCTCGGTATCGAACTTCCCATCGCCCGGATCATTGCGGGTCGCCGGAAAGGAGACTGGTGCCAGATACGTCGGATACGGCTCGCGGTCCGCCCAGATCCCATCGACGTCGGCGTAGTGCTGGTCCGCGGGCCACGCCCCGAAATGATTGTCGCCGCGTCCGGTGTGGAGGTCCTCGGCCCGCATGCCGGAATAGGGAACGGCCACATGCCCGATGAGGTACAGGCACCGCAGCTTCCCGCCGCTGGCTTCCCAGTCCGCCTTCACCCGCGCCCGGATCCCGGCGATCGCGTTCGTGTTCCTTGACCAGACCCGGTCGTCGTGCCGCGGCACGTCGCGACGAAGAACCCGCCAGCCGTCCCCGACCAACTCGCGTTCCAACCGCGCCAACTCGGGTTTCAGCGCGCCCGCCAGCGTCTCGTCCACCAGCAGGGCCACCGTCCCCCGATCCTCGACGGGCGGCAACCGAAGCCCCGCCATCCATTCCTGAACCGCCGGTCGCGCGCCCCGCTGGACCCGATACCGGTAGCGGCGTCCCGCCATGATCTCGCCGTCGACGAAATCCCCCGAGCCCCGACCCCGAGTGACGGTGACGAAGTTGGTGGTTCCCTCCTCGGCCCGACGAAGCTCGACCTCCTCGCCTTCCAGGGCCCACCACCGCACCCGCAGGCCGCTGCCACCGGAAGTGGGCTCAGACCAGGCTACCCACCCTCGCTTGACGGCTTCCGATCGGCCCGTCTCCCGGGCGGCGACCGCCGGAGGGCCACCCGCCCCCCCGACCCGTGGCGCGATCCAGCAGGCGGTACCAAGTCCGAACACGAGACCCGCGATGACCCAATTCCTGGACACGCCACATCCTAGAGCGTCAAACCCCCAGTCGTTCAAACCCTTCCTCGATCGTTGTGGTGTTCTGGATCCGGGCGAGGCGGGCGTACAATCCACCGGCGGCAAGGAGGGAGTCGTGCGTGCCACGCTCGAAAATCTCACCGCCCTTGACCACGAGGATCTGGCTGGCGGACCGGATCGTGCTCAGTCGATGGGCGATCACGAAACTCGTCCGCCCCGCCATGAGGCGATCAAGCGCCTCCTGGATCAGGCGTTCGGTCTGGGTGTCGACGCTCGCCGTCGCCTCGTCGAGGATCAGGATCGGGGCGTTCTTCAGCAGCGCCCGCGCGATGCTCACGCGCTGCTTTTCGCCGACGCTGAGCTTCACCCCGCGTTCGCCGACGCGGCTGTCGTAACCTTCCGGCAACCGGGAAATGAACTCGTGGCAATTCGCGGCGCTGGCGGCGGCGATCATCTCCTCCTCGGTGGCGTCGAGGCGGCCATAGAGGATGTTCTCCCGCAGCGTCCCGTTGAAAAGGAACGGCTCCTGGCTCACCACGCTGATGCATCCGCGCAACGGCTCCAACCCCACTTCCCGGATGTCCTGTCCGTCGATCGTGATCCGACCGGCGGTCGCCTCGTAGAACGCCGGGAGGAGGTTGACCAGCGTCGACTTGCCCGCGCCGGTCGGCCCCACGAGCGCCACCATCTCGCCCGGTTTCGCGGTCAAGTTGATCCCGCGCAACACCGTCCGCCCTCCCGGATAATGGAACCCGACGTCCTCGTAGACGATCTCGCCCCGCACGGACTTCCCGAAGGCGCCGCCGCGCTCGGACCGCTCCACCGGCGCGTCGAGGATGTCGAACACCCGCGCCGCGGCCGCTCGCGCCGACTGCAGCATCTGATTCAGCGCGTGCAACCGGCCGATCGGCTGATAGAAGAACATCCCGGCGTAGAGCATGAACGCGACGAGTTCCCCGACCTCCAACCGCCCGGCGAGCACCTGGCCTCCGCCGACCCAGAGGACGAGGCCGATTCCCAGCGAGCCGGCGAACTCCATCGCCGGCGAATACCAAGCCCACGCCCGCATCACCACGAGCGTGCCTTCGCGCAGATCGTCGGCGCGCCGGCGGAAGCGCTCATCCTCGTGATCCTGGCGCCCGAAAGCCTTCACCTGGCGGATGCCCTGGAGGTTGTCCATGAGGAGCGCGTTCATCGCGGACGAGGCTTCGCGCTGCCGACGGTACCGCTTGTGGGCCGTCGTCGTGTACCACAAGGCGCCCGCGATCAGCAGGGGCAGCGGGATCAACGCCACGCCCGCCAGCACGGGACTCGAAAGGAACATGAAGAACAACGCGCCCGCGATGCTCAACAAGGCCACGGTCCCCTGTTCCGTGCCGTCGATCAGCAACCGCTCCACGCTGTTCACATCCTCGATCACGCGGGTCATGAGATCCCCCGAAGCCCGCGGGTCGAACCACGAAACCGGCAGCCGTTGCAGCCGCGAATACACCTCCCGCCGCATGTCGTGGATGACGTTCTGTTCAAGCCGATTGTTGATCCGGATTCTGAGACTGTTGAACGCCTCCCTCAGAAAAAACGCCCCGAGAAGGCCCAGCGACGCCGGCGTCAGCCATTCCGATCGCCCCCCCGCCACCACGTCATCAATCAGCAACCGCGTCAGCCGCGGATACAGCATGCCGAATCCCAACGACGCCACCGCGCAGACGATCGTCGCGACCGCGGCCGCGCGGTACGGCCGAAGGTACTTCGCGACGCGGCGGATCACCTCCACCGCCGGACGCGGCTCGGAACGGAAGGTGGGGTCGGTGTGGGCGCCGAATCGGGCGTGCGACATCGAAGAATTGCGAAACGTCGCTCAGGTTGAGGTGAGGAATGGATTGGGCTGGGAGCGTCCTATGATTCAACCCGGCCCCCGGGTGGCTGCTCCGGAATCCTTCCCGGTCGCACCGGTCCGACTTCCTTCAGACACCGGAAAACCCGACGGGTGGGCGCTAAGAAAGTCGACCATGGCGCGCGCAAAGGGAGCAAGGTCGCGGGGTGTCCGACTCGAAACGAGGTGCCCGTCGACCGTGACCGGTTCATCCACCCAGACGGCGCCGGCGTTTTCGAGATCGTCTTTGATGCCCCTCGATCCCGTCACCCGGCGGCCCCGAAGAATGCGGGCCGAGATCGGGATCCAACCGCCGTGGCAGATGAACGCCACGAGTTTGCCGGCCTCGTGGAAACCGCGGGTGAGTTCAAGAACCAGGCTGTCCCGCCTCAGCTTGTCGGGCATGAAACCGCCGGGAATCAGCAGCCCCGCGTAGTCGTCGACCCGCGCGTCGGCGATCCGCAGATCGGGCCGTGCCGGATAGCCGTGTTTTCCGTGGACTTCGCCAAGGTTCGGAGCCGCCATGCGCGTCACGTACCCGGCCTCCTCGAGGCGCAGCTTGGGGTACCAAAGCTCGAGGTCCTCGTACACCTCGTCGACAAATGCCAGCAATGCTCGGCTCATGGATCCTGATTAGCCCGTCCTCGAATCGAATCCGACCCAAATCGCGAACCACGCTCCACGCCGCCGCGCCACGAACCTTCTGGGAAAACGTTTGCCGGCCGACCCGGCCCTCTGCCTATCGTCCGACGTGTTTCCCGAAGTGAACACAAGGGAACCCCGGGAGGTTCTCCCGGTCTGCGCCCAGGCTTGGAAAACGGTCGCCGGCGAGACGGACGCCGACTGGATCGAGACAACCTTCGGGTGGGTGGACGAGGCCTTCGCCGGGCGTCATCCGGGCTTCGAAGCTCTCGACACGAAATACCACGACCTCGAACACACGCTCCAGGGAACACTCTGCCTCGCCCGCCTGCTCCAATCCTGGTTCGAAAGCGAGGATTCGGACCCGCGCCCCGACGAACGCGCCGTCCGACTCGGCCTCGTCGCCATCCTTTTCCACGACACCGGCTACCTCAAAATCCGGGGAGACACCGCGGGCACCGGAGCGAAGTTCACGACCATCCACGTTCAGAGAAGCGCCGATTTCGCGCGGCGCATTCTCGGCGCCCAAGGGTACTCGCCCGCCGACATCCTGGAAATCCAAAGCATGATCCGCTGCACCGGCGTCAACGCCGACGTCCATGCGCTGTCGTTCGAGAGGCCCATCGACCGGCGGGTTGGATGCGCCCTCGCGACCGCCGATCTTCTCGGGCAGATGGCCGCCTCGGACTACATCGAGAAACTCCCCCTCCTGTTCGATGAGTTCGCCGAAGCCGCCCGGCACGGTCCCGGATCCCCGGCGATTCAATCCTTCGCCAACGCGGCCGACCTGGTCCGGCACACACCTGATTTCTGGCACCGCCACGTCCGCGGACGCCTGGAGACCGAGTTCGAGGGAGTCTACCGATACCTCAACGATCCCTGGCCGGACGGGCCCAACGAGTACATCGCGCGGATCGAAGCCAACCTGGCCCGAATACCGTCGGAACCCCATCCACCACCCAGGACCGCCTGATTCACGCCCCGGCCGGAACGGCCGAGGCCCGCGTCCCCGCCGGCGGCGATTCCTTCTCCATTCATGTCGGGCTTCCTGAAATTCATCGCGCCGCTGGCTCATCCTCTGGGCTTCGGCTGGCTCCTCCTGCTCGCCGGCACGCTCGTCTGCCTTCGAAACCGCCATCGCCGCGGCGCCATCACCTGCGGGACGGCGTTCGTCCTGCTTTGGGTGGTCTGCCAGCCGTGGCTCACGGACCGTCTGATCGGCCGCCTCGAACGGCCGTGGGTCGAGTCCACCGTCGATCAGGCGCCGCACGCGGAAGCCATTGTCGTCCTCGGCGGCGGATGGCGGCCTTCCGAACGGGATTTCGCAGCCCTGGACCTCACCTGTTGCGGGGATCGCCTGCTGACCGGTTTCGAGCTCTGCCGGCTTCGCAAGGCCAACGCCCTGGTCGTCGGAGGCGACGCGCCCGAACCCCCGGCCGGGATGGGCCCCAATTCGGATCGGATTCGCGCGTGGTTCCGTGACTGGCAGCTCGGCCCGATGGATGTCCACACCCTCGGCCCCGTCCGAACCACAAGGGACGAGGCCGTTCGCACCCGGGAACTCATGAATCGCCAGGGCTGGACCCACGTGCTCCTCGTGACGTCCGCGCTCCATATGGGCCGGGCGGTCGACACCTTCGAAAAAGCCGGCGTGAAGGTCCATCCCGTCGCGTGCGACTTCCAGGTGCTCCGCTTCAAGAACCCAAGAACCGGATGGAAGGCGTTCCCGGACGACGAAGCGCTCGCGCTGTTCACGGTCTGGTGGCACGAGCAGCTCGGCTGGCTCGCCTACCGCCTGCTCGGACGCGCCTGACCCGACTCGAATCGAGTGGGTCCGAAGGCCGGCTCATCTCAGTCCCCGGCCTTGGAGGCGGGCCCCGAATTCCCAGTCCCCGGCCCCCCCCGCGCGCGTTCCTCCTCCTTGATGAGAAAACAGATCAGGTACCGGAGGCGGGTCTCGACGTCGACGGTCTCCAGCATGACCTGACGCTGGCGCGGATCCGGCAGGAGGGTGCAGGACACGAGATCCGCAAGGACGCTCGCGTCGGCGACGTCCGCCATCGACCGCAGGATGCTCTCGACGGACTGGCCCTTGGACTTCCCGAGGGTCTTGTCCTCCCCGAGGAATTTCAGGGCACCGGGAAGACCTTTGCGAAAACGCTCGTTCACCAGTTCGCGAACCTTGTCCACCAGCGCGTCGACCCGGGCGGAATCGGGCGAAACCGCGACGAGGGGTTGAACGCAATGCACGCGATAGGGCCGCCGTCTGAAGACGCGCCCGACCGTCACCCGGGTGAGCCCCTGGAGGATCATGTTGGACGTGCCGTCCGGATGCTCGACCGAGGCGCGGATCACCCCGAGACCGGCGACCTGCGTGGGCGACTCGTCGTTCCGGTCGGGCCGCTGCATGGCGACACAGAACATGCGGTGGCTCTCCAAGGCGTCCCTCAGCATGCGCCGGTACCTCGGCTCGTAGATGAACAACGGGAGGACCGCGTGCGGGAACAAGTTCACGCTCGGCAGAATCATGACTCCCACCGTCTTGGGAAGCTCCATGGACCGGAACGGTAGTGGGGCGCGCCTCCTTTGCAAGCCGCCCCGAGTTTCTCCCCCTATGGTTGCCAAACCCCACGGCGATGCTCAGAATCGGCGCTCATGAAGGTGCTCGCAGGCGTACTTGTGGTGGTTGTGGCCGCGCTTGTCTGGGCGATCTACGCTTTGAATGGCGCCCGCCAGGTCGCGGCGGCCCAACAGCAGAGCAACCAGGTCGTCATCCTCGATTTTTCGAACCGCCTGACCCTCACCCGTCGGGAACTCGACGAGCAGAAGAAGGTCAATTTCTCGCTCGAAACCAACCTCACCGACCGCGCCCGAAATCTGGACAACCTCCGGACCGAGATCGCCGCGCTCAACACGGACCACGCCAAGTCCCG
>JBFWOK010000208.1:0-11215 GCA_050250555.1 Limisphaerales bacterium | reverse complement strand
CGAGGTGTTCTCGCAGAAGGTCGCAACGCGCGGGATCGTGCTCCTCTGGCAGACCGCGGCGGGGGTCGCGGTCCTGATGTTTCTCGTGGTGATCGCCGCCAGCCTGCTGAGCAACCGCCGCGTCCTGGTGCTCGAGCCGGCGGCGGTGTTCAGGAGCTAGGAAAAGGGGAGACGAATCATGAACGAAGCCAGGAAACTCAAGTCTCCGCCGCCGGACCCGGCCGCCGCGATGGCGACGGCGAATGCCCCGGCGGTCGCCTGCCGGGAGGTCCAGAAGCACTTCGGGGAGGGGGATTCCCGCGTGCACGTGCTGCGCGGGGTCGACTTCGAGGCGCGCGCGGGCTCGCTGACCTTCCTGGTGGGACCGAGCGGTTGCGGCAAGACGACGCTGATCTCGGTGATCGCCGGGCTCTTGGACACGACGGGTGGAAGCGTCGAGCTGTTCGGCCGAAACACGGAGCGGTTGGGGGCCGAGGAGCGGATCCGTTTTCGCCGGCGGCATCTCGGGTTCGTCTTCCAGCAGTACAATCTCCTTCCCGCGCTCACCGCCGCCGAGAACGCCGCTGTGCCGCTGCTCGCCGCCGGAATGGGACGCCGCGAGGCCGTGGATCGCGGACGCGCGCTCCTGGCGCGGATGGGAATGGAGGCCCGGGCCCACGCGCTACCTTCGAAGCTTTCGGGAGGACAGCAGCAGCGGGTCGCCCTCGCCCGAGCGATGATCCATGAACCCAGCCTGATCGTTTGCGACGAGCCCACGGCCGCGCTGGACCACGTCACGGGCGAGTCGGTGATGGAACTGCTGGCCGGGACCGCCGTGCATCCGGAGCGGGCCGTGATCGTGGTGACCCACGACAACCGTGTCTTTCACTTCGCCGATTCCATCGCCCGGATGGATGACGGAAGGATCGTGTCGACCGAAAACAACCTTCGAAATCCTTGAGCCATGAAGAGTCCCATTGTCCTGCCCCTGTTCGCGCTGGCGGCCCTGATTCTCTCTGTCGTTTCGATGGCCCGCAGCCAGCCGAGACGCGAGCTTTCTGAGCCGCCGTCGACCCCTCCGCGTTCGGAATTCCCCAGCCGGGTCGCCGCGGTCGGACTGGTGGAGGCGAGTTCGGAGAACATTTCCCTGAGCGCTCACCTGGCCGGGGTGGTCGAGGAGATCTGGGTGAAGGCCGGGCAGGAGGTGAAGGAGGGCGAACCCCTGCTCAAACTCGACACGCGCGCCCTGGAAGCAAGCCGCGCGGAGAGGCGCGCGGAGGTGGCCGCGCGGGAGGCCGGGGTGGAAGTCGCCAAGGCACGGGTCGCCAAGGCGAGGGCGGGCCTCGCCGACGTCCGCCGGACCCTGCAATTCGCGGAGTCGGTGTCGGATCCGCGCAGCATCAGCGCGGAGGAACTGACCCGTCGGAGGAGCGCCGTGGAGATCGCCGAGGCGGAACTGGGAGCGGCGGAGGCCGACCTGTCGGCGGCCGGAGCGGGGGTCGTCGCGGGCCGGGCCTCGCTGAAGAGCATCGAGACCGACCTCGAACGGAGCGTGATCCACTCGCCCATCGACGGGCAGATCCTCCAACTCCGCATCCGCGTCGGAGAGTACGCGTCGGCGGGGCCCGGCGCGGCCCCCTGGCTTGTGATGGGCCGGACACGGCCCCTCCATGTCCGGGTCGACATCGATGAGCAGGAGGGCTGGCGGGTCAGGTCCGATGCCCGGGCCGAAGCGCACGTGCGCGGAAACTCCAACCTGCGGATGCCGCTGACTTTTATTCGATTCGAGCCTTTCGTCATACCGAAACAATCCCTGACGGGTGCCGGCACCGAGCGGGTCGACACCCGCGTGCTTCAGGCGATCTACAGGATCGAGGACTCCGAAAGACCCCTTTTCGTCGGACAACAGGTGGACGTCTTCATCGAGGCTTCAGATAAGGCCGAGGTGATGGCGGCGAGGTGAGCGTTCGCGTTCGACAATTTCGGTGGGCATTCCGCGAAAACGAACCAAGCCGGGGGAGTGGGCCGCTCCGATCGGAGCTTTGGAAGTTCCATGGACCGCGCGGCTACCAAGAGACCGGCCCTACGGGCCGTGGATTTTCCATACTTGACCAGGAAATCAGCAACCATGGGGTTCGATGTCAGTCACAACGGGGCGACCTATGCGCAACCTTAGACCAATCCCGGTTCCCAGAATCACGGTCCGTAGGACCGGCCTGTTGATAACCAGCGCCCCGTCATCTGCCCCAAGTCCCATCGGGGCGGCCCGGGCCCTGGCGTCCCGACTGAACGCCGGCTCGGCGATCGGCGCGCTCCTGCTGGTGCTGGCGTGGTCGGTTCTTCCGGGGTGCAAGACTGGACCGGACCATCGGCCGCCCGGCGTCGAAGTGCCCGCTTCATTCCACGGCGGAGGATCCGAGGCCGCAACCGCCGTGAATTCGGGCGAGGCCGGTCCGCCGCCGGTTGTCCTGTCGCACTGGTGGCGCGTCTTCGACGACCCGACGCTCGATGCGCTGATCGGGGAGGCGATCGAGGCGAATCTGGATGTCCGAGTGGCCCAGGCCCGGGTCCGCGAGGCGCGAGCCCAGCGTGGCGCCGTTCGGTCGACTCTGTTCCCTGGCGTCGACGCCACGGGCTCGGCGACGCGGGCTCGCCTGAGCGGCAACTCCATCCTGGGTCGGCCCATCGAGGCGGCGGGAGGCGACCTGGACCAGAACCTTTTTGAAGCGGCCCTGGACATGAGTTGGGAAATCGATGTCTTCGGAGGCCGCCGGCGCTCCGTGGAATCGGCCCAGGCGGAATGGGAGGCGGCTGTGGAGGGAGGTCGGGAAGTTCTGATCACGATGCTGGCGGAAGTGGGTTGGAACTATCTGGAATTCCGAGGGGCCAGACAGCAGGAGATCGTGGCGCGGCGCAACCTCGCCGCCCAGGAGCAGACCACCCTGCTGACGCGCGATCGCTTCCAGGCGGGTTTGGCGAGCGAACTCGACGTGGCCCGGGCCGAGGCGCAGGCCGCGTCCACGAGGGCCCAAGTCCCGCCGCTGGAAGAGGCCGGTCGTCGGGCGATCCATCGACTCAGCGTCCTGCTCGGCCAACCTCCAGGCACTTGGAGCGTTCCCGGAGACGCGGAATCCGGTGTGCCGTCCGGGGCACCCGGGGTGCCGATCGGATTGCCTTCCGACCTTCTCCTGCGAAGACCCGATATCCGGCGGGCGGAACGCGAAGTGGCGGCCGCGTCGGCGCGGATCGGCGTGGCCACCGCGGAGTATTTTCCCCGGTTCTTCCTCACGGGGATCGCGGGATTGCAGAGCCTCGAGGCCGAGGATTTCGTGGATGCGGGCAGTCGATTCTGGTCCCTTGGACCCAGCGTGCGCTGGCCGATCTTCAACGCGGGGCGGATTCGGCAGCAGGTTCGGGTCGAGAACGCCCGCCATGAACAGGCCGTGCTCCACTACGAACAGGTCGTCCTGACGTCGCTCGAGGAAGTCGAGAATGCCCTGGTCGGGTTCGGTCGGGAACAGGAGAGACGGCGCGCCTTGGGGGAGGCCGAAGCCGCCACCCGGCGGGCGTCGGTCCTCGCGAACGAAAGATACCGGGGTGGTCTGGTGGACTTCCTGGATGTGCTCGACGCGGAACGCTCGCTTCTCGCGGTGCAGGATGATCTGGCGCAAAGCGATCGCCGTCTGGGCCAGCAATTGGTGCGACTCTACAAGGCGCTCGGCGGGGGTTGGGAGACCGGGTCCGCGACCCTGGAACCGGGGACGGTGCCATCGCCCGCGGCGACCCGCGTTTCCCAAGGACCTCTCATCTCGAACTCGAAACTCTGAACCTTTCCACCTGAATACCCACCCATGAACACACCCATTCCTTCGAAGGAGGCCGTCCCGAAGCGTGCCGGTCATCGCCTTGGTTTTCTCGCTGGCGTCGCGATCCTCGTGGCGGGAGCGCTGGCGCTGGTCCATTTGCAGCCCGAATTGGAGACCAATCTCAAGGTCTGGGCCACGCTGGCGATCGCGTTGGTGGGCTCGGTGCTGGCGCTGATCTGGTTCGTTTTCCTGAGCCGCCTCCGGTGGTCCCTTCGACTGGCCGGTCTGGGCATCCTCGCGGTCGCGGTCTTCGGGGTCCGCCAGGTGTTCCGCATCGATGGCACGGTGAACGGCACCGGATGGCCCCGTTGGGTTTTGAAGGGAAGTGAGGACGCCGACCGCCGGGACCTTTCGAAGGCGGCCGAGCCGGTTGGCACCGGCGGCGGCGGTGACACGGTCACCACGAACGCGGTGGAAGTCATTCCCATGGGACTCGCGGACACGCCGCAGTTCCTCGGTCCCCGCCGCGACGGGGTGCTGCGGGGATCGAACCTCGCGCGCGACTGGAGCACGACGCCGCCTCGCGAGCTTTGGCGACAGCCGGTGGGGGGTGGTTGGTCTTCGTTCGCCGTGCTCGGCGCCCGGGCCTTCACCCAGGAACAGCGGGGGGAGGACGAATGGGTGAGCTGTTATGAAGCGCTGACCGGGCGGCTGATCTGGGCCCAGACCAATCACGCCCGATTCTTCCAGTGGCAGGGCGGAGAAGGCCCGCGCGCGACGCCGACGGTCGACCGCGGCCGCGTCTTCGCGATCGGCGGGACGGGAGTCCTTGACTGCCTCGAAGCCTCCACGGGCCGGCGGATCTGGACGCGCGATGTGCTGGTGGAGAACGGGCTTCCGAACCTCACGTGGGGGGTGAGCTGCTCGCCGCTGTTGGTTGATGACGCCGTCATCGTGACCGGCGGAGCGGCCGCGCGGGCCACGCTTGTCGCCTACCATCGAGAAACTGGTGCGCCGCTTTGGCAATCGGGGACCGACAAGCCCAGCTACGCGTCGCCCGTCGTCGCGACGCTGGCCGGGAAACGACTGGTGCTGTCGGTCAATATGTCGAGCCTGACCGGTCACGATCCCGCGTCGGGCACCGTGCTGCTGGATGTTCCGTGGTCGCCAGGCGACAGGCCCAAGGCATCCCAGCCGGTCGTTCTCGAGGGCGACCGCGTGTTTCTGTCGGCGGGGTATGGGATGGGCTGCGTGATGCTCCAGGTGAAGGCGGATCCGGATCCGAATGCGGATGGGCGCCTGACCACGGAGGAATTGTGGCGCAACCGGATGATGAAGACGCAGTTCAACAGCGCCGCGTATCGGGACGGGAACCTGTTCGGCCTCGACGATGGTTTGCTGGCGTGCGTGGACGCGGCCACGGGCGAGCGACGGTGGAAGGATGGACGATTTGGTTCGGGACAGTCGTTGATCGTCGACGATCTGGTCCTGATCCAGAGCGAGCGGGGGCCGGTCGTCTTGGCGGCGGCGGATCCGGAAGGGTTTCGGGAACTCGGCCGGCTGCCCGCCCTGGATGGGAAGACCTGGAACTATCCGACGCTGGCGGGGCGGTATCTGCTGGTCCGGAATGATCGCGAAGCCGCGTGTTATGAGCTTCCGGTGAAGTGAACCCGGCCCCGGCGGTCAGCGCGCCGTGACGACGGTGTAGCTGCGTTTCCCTTTGCGCAGCAGCACGTGCTTGCCGAAGAGAAGATCGGTGGTGGTGACCAGCCGTTGAACCGAGGCTTCGCGGACGTTGTTGACGTAGATTCCGCCGCCTTCGACGTCCTTGCGCGCCTGGCCCTTGCTCGGGCAGAGCCCGGCGTGAACGAGCACCTCGGTCAAGGCGAGGCCCGGCGTTTCGAGGCGGCACCGTTCGATCTCGCGCGTGGGCACTTCGCCGACGATTTCCTGGAAGGTGGATTCCCCGATGCCCGCGAGTTCGCCCCCGAACAGGATCGACGAGGCGCGGATGGCGTCGTCACAGGCCTGGGTTCCGTGGACCCGCGTGGTGATCTCGCGGGCCAGGGCGGATTGAGCGGCGCGCGCGCCGGGATTGGCGGCCTGCTGGCGCTCGAGATCCTCGATCTCCTCGCGCTGAAGGAACGTCAGGGCCCGGAGGAGCTTCCCGACGTCGGCGTCCTCGCTCTGAATGAAGAACTGGTAGAAGCGGTAGGGACTGGTCCGGGCGGGATCGAGCCAGACCGCGCCGGACGCGGACTTGCCGTACTTGGTGCCGTCGGACTTGGTGAGCAGCGGGTGCACGAGTCCCCAGACTGTGGCGTGGAGTTTCTTGCGACAGAGATCGATGCCGGCGGTGATGTTGCCCCACTGGTCGGTCGCGCCTGTCTGCAGTTCGCAACCGAACTCCTTGCGGAGATGGAAGAAATCGAAGGCCTGGAGGAGCATGTAGCTGAACTCCGTGTAGCTGATCCCCGTGTCGCCCTCCATGCGGGCGCGGACCGATTCCTTGCCGACCATGACGTTGACCGAGAAGTGCTTTCCGATGTCGCGAAGGAAATCCAGGAACGAAACCGGCGCGGTCCAGGTGGCGTTGTCGACGAGTCGCGCGGCGTGGGTGGGTGAATCGAAGTCGAGGAAGCGGGCGAGTTGTTCCCGGATCCGGGCGATGTTGTGATCGACCTGATCGCGGGTCTGGAGATGGCGTTCGGAGGAACGGCCGCTGGGGTCGCCGATCATGCCGGTGGCGCCGCCCGCCAGCGCGATGGGCCGATGACCCGCGAGCTGGAAACGTCGCAGGCCGAACAGGGGAACGAGATTGCCGACATGCAGGGAATCGGCGGTCGGATCGAAGCCGGCGTAGAGCGTGACCGGCCCTTCGGCGAGGCGCTTTCCGAGCGCGGCGGGGTCGGTGCAGTCGGCCAGCAGGCCGCGCCACTGGAGGTCGGCGAGGATATCCATCGGGCCGGCGAGTGAATCAGGGAACCCGGGGAGAGGCAAATCCCGGACTGGAGGATCCCGGCGTCCTACCACCGGTTGAGTGCGACCACATTTGGCTCGACCCTTCATCGGCGGCGACCTAAACCCGGTTCAAGGTTCATTGGACGAGCGGGTGAATTCTCTGACATCCACATCAAGGAAGGGTCGGTTGCCTGACTGGAATCGGCGTCGACATTGGAATCCGGCGCGCGGAATCGGCGGTTCAATCGTGGCGGGATGGCTCCTTCCGCTGGCAATGGCCTTCGCGGGATGGTTGAACGTACTGGGAGCGGCCTCGGGTGGCGACGGACACGCCGCCGGGCGCCAGCCGCCGCCGATCTGGCCCGACCGCCCGCTCTCGCTGGTGGACTGCCTCAACCTTGCGGAAGCCCAGAATGGCGCCTTGGCGGCGGCCAAGAAGGATCTCGAAGCCAGCGCGGGCGTCGTGCTTCAGACCAAGGCAATCCTGCTTCCCCGGGTCCAGGTGGCGGGAGAATTCAGAGCGGTGGAGGAAGCGAGCCTCGACGTGGCGAACACGCCCTTCGGGCAGTTCGATTTCGGTCAGACGGAAACCTGGAACATCGGGGTCCGCGTGGTTCAATCCCTCTACGAAGGCGGCCGGATGGCGTCGGCGGTTCGGTCGGCGAGGTCGGTGAAGGAGGTCGCCGTGCTGAACTACCAGACCGCGCTGCTCAATACGTTCCTGGACGTCCGATTGGCCTACTACTTGGCGCTCCTGGCCCAGGAGCAGATCGCGGTGCAGGAGGCCTCGGTGAAGCTTCTGGAGCGCGAACTGCTGGACAATCAGCGCCGATTCGATGCCGGGACCGTCCCGCGTTTCAACGTCCTGCGCGCGGAGGTGGAACTCGCGAACGCGAGGCCGCGCCTGATCCGCGCGAGGAACGCCTGGCGGAATGGCAAGACCCGTCTCGCGTATCTCCTGGGATATCGCGTGCCGGATGCCGCGAAGGAGGATGTGCCGCTGGCTCTCAGCGACCGGTTGGAAGCGTCCCCTTTTGAGGTGGATCTCGAAGAGGCCCTCGCGGCGGCCCAGGATCGACGGACGGAGCTGAAGTCCCTCCGGGCTTCGGAGAAGCTTCGCAAGGAGGGTGTCGTGACGGCGCGCGCCGGGCAGTTGCCGAGCCTGCAGGCGTTCGCGGGGTACGGGGCGCGACGGGCGATCTTCGGGGAAAGCCTCGACAGCGAATTGCACGGCTGGAATGCCGGCGTCCAGGCGACCTGGAACATTTGGGATGGCCGTCAGACCCGGGGACGCATTGTGGAGGCCAAGGCCCTCGCGGAGCAGACGGAGATCCAGATCGAGGACGCGGAACGCCAGGTCTCGGTCGAGGTCAGGACGGCCTACTCGAATCTTGTCGAAGCGCGGGAGGTGTTGGAGTCGCAGAAGAAAGTGGTGGAACAGGCCGATGAAGCGCTGCGGTTGGCCACGGTTCGGGCGGAGGCGGGGAGTGGAACCCAGTTGGATGTGTTGAGCGCGCAGACGGCGCTGACCGAAGCGGCGACCACCCAGAACCTGGCGACGCACGACTACCTGGTCGCCCTGGCGCGTTTCCAGCGGGCCATCGGTCACTCCGAACTCCCGCGCGGGGGCGACGGCAAGTAGGGGGGCCGCGGCTTGGCCGGTTGGTTCCGCTTGCGGCCCGCTTCACGACGATTCTCTGGACAACCTGACGATGAGCGAACCAAGCCTCGAGCCCAAATCAACGACGCTCGCCGAGGTCATGTCACTGATGCGGCGCAATCAAGTGCGCTCCGGTGACTTTACCTACACGCGTCCCGCCCCGATGACATATGAGCAACAGTGGCTGTGGGATTCCTGCTTCCACGCGTTGATCTACGCCCATTTCGACCCCAATCAGGCCCGACAAGAATTGCTGAGCCTGCTTCACCCTCCTGGATTCCCCGACTCCCGGATGATCCCACACATGATCTACTGGACCGGAGGCGGGCTTGAATTGTGGGGATACGATCACGTCAGCTTTCTCACGCAACCCCCGATGGTCGCGGATACCGCGTTGCGCCTCCACAGAAGGGATCCGAACGTCCCGTTTCTGAGGCGGATCTATAGTCGTCTCCAGCAGCACTACGAATGGCTGAACGATGCAAGAGACCCCGACGGTGACGGCTTGGTCTCGATAATCCACCCTTGGGAATCCGGCTGGGATGCGTCTCCCCGCTGGGACGGGGCGCTCAACCTGATCCGCCCCACTCCTCACGAAACGAAAGCCGCCCGCCTTCAACTGGCCAAGGAACTCCGCGAAAACGGCACGGACGCGCGCGAGATCTGCGAGACGGATCGATTTGTTATAGAGCCCGTGGACTTCAATTCCATCTATGCCGTAAACCTTTCAGCACTGGCCGACATCGCAGGAATCCTCGGTAGAGATCAGGATGCCGCGATCTATAAGGCAAGAGCCGTCAAAACGGCCGAGGCAATCAGGAATCGCATGTGGGATCCGCAGACAAACAGGTTCTGCGACCTCGCCGGCGAGGGCGAAAAGCCGATTCGAGTCTCCACGCCAGCCGCCTTGTTTCCTTTGTTCAATGGAATTGCGTCAGACTCACAGCTTGAACATTGCTTGCGACAGTTCCATGCCGAATTCTCAGAGCCTTTTCCTGTCCCCACGGTTTCGCCACGGGAGGCTAGCTACTCGCCCGACCAATACTGGCGGGGATCCGTCTGGCTAAGCGTGAATTGGTTCATTCACCAGGCATTGCTCAGCCGCAATCTCTCCTCGGAAGCAAGGATGCTGGCAACCAAGTCTCGGCATTTGGTCGATATTGGGGGCTTTTTTGAGTATTACGACTCGAGGACGGGCGACGGACTGGGAGCCGCTGATCAAAGTTGGGCGGGATTGGTAATAGAATTTGGGCCTTCCGGGAATTTAGTGGGCGGGCGTTGATTTCCAGTTCGTTTCCCCGGAGGGCGGAGGCTCCGCTCGGCGGAAATGTCCACCCACCAATTTCCCCGAATACTCTTGATTTTTCGTCGTAGGACGAGACCGTCCTATCGCATCTGTATGAACCCGAACGCAACGATTCCAGCGCGCCGGGCCGCCTTCTTCGTGTGTGCCTACACCCCACTGGATCAACGGTTTCGGCAACTTTGCATCAACAAAGTATCTCCGAACGGCCCAAATCGAGACGTAGCGCCTTCGAACGTCCCAAATCGGGACGACGGTCTGACGGGTGTATTTGATAAGCGATATTTGGATCGGAACTGTGTGGCCACGGTCGATTTGGGTGCGGGCGAGGGAAAATGGTACGGTGCTCCGGAAGCGCCGTCGGTCACATTTCGTCTCACCGGGTTACTCCACCGACACGGTGATCTCGCCATTATTGCTTGGTTGGATCAACTCTCGGCGTCCCTTCCCTGGGGGGGCGATAACCTCCTGGGAAGCGATTGGTTGGACACGGGGATCCATCCCAAAGTGTTGCAGACGAATCAGCGGGCGTTCTCGGGGAGTGAACTGTGCGATTTGGGCTACCAAAAGCTGCGAGTTCGTCTGCAGTTGGGATTTTCCGCGGAAGCAATGGGTAACAACCTCCGAGGAGTGGAGTCTCCGACGCGGCCCCAGGCGCACGCGGCGGGCCGCAGGCTATGGCACGTTTCGCTTCGCCCTTCGGCGGCGCTACCCCCGTCGGAGATTCCGCCAGTCAGAGAGTCTGAGACCTTCGGCGAAGTGGCAAAGGATGGTTCCTCGACGTTTTCAGTGGATGACCTGAAGGATGCATCGTTATTGGCTTCAAAGCTGAAGAACGCTGCGGGGGGGGTGTCCGCTTACATTCAAGGTCGGCTGGAGGCGTCGACAAGGGCCGAATTGGCCGCGTGGCAAGCTCCGGCGAAGCCGCCTCCTGCCCTGCAAGAGTTTTTGATCATGGATCTCAACTCAATCCTGGGAGGAGGTTCCATCTGGGATGCGAATAGATTCGAGGGCGTTGAGCTTCGGCCCGAAACCCAATATCTGATCAATTCCAATCCGATCGGGGAAGAACTCGTTCGCCTAAACAGGCTCCTCTTGGAGGACGCCTATCGACTTGAACTGTCGAAGAACCCAGAGGATGAAGTCAGGCGAACGACGTTTGGTTGGATTCAGTATTTGGAGATTCCGTCTCTTTCGGATCGAGAGGTGGTCCTCGCTCTATTGCGCAACTTGGGCTTTACGGGTGAGGATACCAAGGGCCTCGAAGGCTCCTTCGATTTCTGTTCCATGCATCGCGCCGTGCGGTTGGACCGGAACCGGGGCGTTGTTATCACAACCCCAGAGCACGAGAACGACTTGGACTCCGGTAAGATTCTTTCAAATTTAAGCCTGCAGGTCGGCTTTTTGACTTTAGTTCGGCACTTCAGCAACGAACTCAGCGTTGGGGCATCGAAGCAGATAGACGCGATGCATCAAGGCAGCGTCCGCAAGGATCTTCTGGAGGCG
>JBFWOK010000207.1:0-11293 GCA_050250555.1 Limisphaerales bacterium | reverse complement strand
TCAGCCTCCTGCATCACGGCCTGGCGTTGCGGGCCTTCCCCACGCGGGTGGGGAGAACCCTGGTATGCCAACAGGTTAGCGATCGGCGTTCCAGGGTTTTCGGGGGATCAATTGGGGACGGATTCCGAAGGTGAATCCTGGGATGAGCCGCTAGATTCCCGCTCAGCCACAAGCCAAAGCCCACTCAGGAAAACGTCGCTACGATCGGGTTGTCCCCACCGTTCAATTCGGAATCCCTGGCAGTTGGGTTCGCTCGTCAGCATGAGGAGGCTGAGGCCTTCCGCGTTTCGCTTCAAATACTCGAGCACCTTGTCGCGAGTGCGCCGATTCAGGGTCCCGACAAACACGTTGGGCCTGGGCTCGACAAACCACCGCTTGAACATGCCGCGAATCGCGGGAGGCGTGTCTTGGGCGATCAGAACAGTCATGCCGAAGACTCCGGATAGGTCCGGAGGCTATTGGAGAGCCGAGGGTGGGCTGCCGCCGGCTCCCATGGGTTGAGACTCATCTGGCTCGAACAGGGCCGCGAGATCCTTCGGTAGACGTTGAAGGACCCGGTGCTCCTCGATGCGCTGCTTCAGGAGTCGGCGCACGAGTTCGCCTTTGTCGTTCGGATCCTGGGCAACCGCCTGGAATGCCGCCGGAATACTCGTCAGATGCTTGTACAGATCGGCGACGTCATAGACGAAGGGAAGGGTTCCAGCGTCGTGCACGAATCCGAGGCTCGGAAGGTATCCCAAGGACACGATGACCGCGGCGCAGAGCGCGTAGAGGCTTGCGTTCCCGGCCGACAGGGCGCGGTTGACGTCGTCCGCCACGCTCCAGTTTCGGGAGTCGTAATTCCGGCCCTTCCAGGTGACGCCATGGCGTAGGCCCAGTTCGCTGTACAACGATCGGACCCTCAGTCCTTCCATCCCGCGCAATTCCCGGACCGATTTGTCGGAAACGTCCACATCCGGAAAACGCATTCGGAACATGGCGCGGGCGATGCGGGTGCGTCGCCGGGCATCCGCCCAGGCTTGAGCATGAAGACGCGGCATGTCGTTGGTGTGGTTGGGCGCCAGCCCGAACGCGTAAAACCGCATGGATTCCTCACCCGTCCAACACACGGGCGTATTGCATTCGGCGCATGCCTTGACCGCCGCGTGCGTGATGGTCGTGCCAGGTCCGAGGATCAAAGCCGAGACCGTCGCGACCGGAATGCGACAAAGAAGTCCGTCGGCCCCGATCCATTTCACACTGGAATCGTCAACCTCGAGGCGACCGTGCTCCAGATAGAGGGGCGTCCACCGATCCTTCGCGGTCGCCAGGGTCTCCAACGGAGGTCTTTCGAAGATCGGCATGGATCACTTGGAAGCGGTTAGAACTCATCTGATGACTTCGGTCCTTGGATTGGTTCGGCGCCTCCGCCGCGGCGAAAGGTACGGGTCACGTGCCGGCGGTGACCGAAGCTCTCCGGCTGGTCGGCGCAGGTGTCAGCGCCGTCCCGCGGTGAGGCGTCGTCGCCCGGAGCCATCTCGCGGGAGACGCAGGCGGGGATTCCATATCGCCAGGCTTTCGAAGACCCCGAGGTCGGTGCCATCGCCTGGGCTCGTTCCAGGACGCCCGCGATGGCGGCTTCCCGCGACGGGTCGACACACGCGCGAAGGGGCATCGAAGGAAGGCAGCACTTGCGTCCGAGCCACACGCCCCACACGGGATCCTCCAGCCCTGTGGCAACCGTTTCCAAGACGGCCCGGTCACCGGTCAGGAGCGCCAGGAAGATGGCGTCGGTGAGGTAAGTTCGCCGTGTAACGACCGTGCCGAAAGGTCCGCCCGACGCCTTGCGCGGGATACCTGCGCGCGCCCACGGATCCGTCGCTTCGTCAAATCCGCCGCCGAGGGTGTGGTAGTCCTCGAGTCGATGGACGGGAATCGCCTCTCCGGCTCGTCCCGCTCGTTCCCGCGGCACCCGGTAAGCTTCGAAGCGAAGCACGGCGAGGGGTTTCAAGCGTTCGGACTCGTCGGCGGCGTGCTTGTCGATTCCGAGAGCCGCCGCAACCAGGCCCAGGACGCCACTTTTGCTCGGGAAAGGATCCGTGGCACGGCGTTGGTACCGTGAATTCGTTCCCCAGCTTTGCATCGGGCCCTCGAGGAGAAAGGCCAGGGAAGCTTCAGACGACATGGGTGGTCAGGTCGGCGATGAAGGTTTCGAGCGATTTGTCGCCCTGCTCGCTCAGTTCGACCTCGGTTCGGGTCTCGAGGCCCCAGACTTTCTTCAGTCGGCCGTGATGTTCCTTCAGGGAGTCGATCGCTTCGTTCAGACTCGCCTTGGTCGGCCGAAGGAAGGCGTTCACCAACTGAAGAGGCTGCCCCTTATCCTTGGCGACGCCGAGCACGTAGCCAGGCAGCGTGGCGGCGTTCATGGTGGACCTGCGGGCGCCCGGAACCGCGAGCAGCACCGCTCGCAAGAAGGCGCCCACGACAGCTCGTCGCTGCTCCTGCGCCATGCCGCCCAAGTGCGATTCCCGGGCGAGAAGGTCGAGGTTGATGGCGGCATAGCGGTAGTAGAGGGCGGCATTGAACTCGAGAACACCGATCATACCGGCTCCGGCGTCTTCGGAATCGGAGTCCTTGCGTTCATCAACCGCCGAGAAGAAGTCGATGTCGTTCGAGACTTCGTGGGTGGACAAGGCATGCCCGAACATGGACGCCGCTTCGACGTTGAGCGACGCGTCGTTGGCGATCATCCGACCGAAGATCGCGATGTCCGCGGCGTCGAGTCGGGTGGCCTTCTTCAGGGCCTTCCTGGGGTCGGTTCCCTGAGCGACCTCGACGGCGATTTGCTCAATTTCACCGGGAGAGAGGAAGACCGCGGTGGTGACGAGGTCTTTGCTCTCGCGGTCAATCTTGCTCAGAAGTTCCCTGATTTCGTCGGTGCGCTTGGCAGCTTCCTCCGGCCCGAGCCCATTCTTTTGGAAGGCGGCGACGAAGGGTTCGACGAGGCGCCGGCTTCGAATTCCCCGGAATTGGGCCTCGGGATACTCGTCCCGCGCCAGGGTTCGGGCGGCTCGTTTGAGGCATTGGCTTGAGAGGCGCGCCCGGGTGACTCCGCCGAACACCGCGGATTTCGGCGCTCCGACGTCGTCGCGATTGAGGCAGGAAACGGGGAAGGACTGGAGGATATGGAGTTCGATCAGTTTCATGACATGGGGGAGGATGAGGGTGGGGTTGTTGACGAAAATTGATGATGGAGCGGAACGAGGATCAGCATTCCAAAGCCGAATGCCTTGGCACTGCCGATGCCGCTGGCAAAGGCCTTCCGGAACAACTCCGGATGGGTGACGTGGAGGCGGCCTTGGAACTCGACCCCGGCATGCAATCCGGCGATGCCGCCCTTGATGAACGGTTGCCGGGGCCGGGGAACGGTTCGGACGAGTCCAGGATCAAAGGCGAATCCGTGCGCTTCGCCCTTGCGCGCGAGCCAGGAAAGAAGGCCCGCCTGGCGTCTGCCGGTCTTCGGGTCCTCCCGATCTTCGCGATGGAGGATCGGGATCCGACGCCCGTTCTTTTTTCGGCGACCGGCATCATCCCGCACGACCAGTTTTTGGGTGGGATTGGCAACCAGGCTGAATCGGAACGCGGGCGCCGCGAGAAACGCTTCAGGAACGGGCTTGGTTCGCCAGGCATCGATGGGGCACCAGGGAGGCCGCTGGGGTACCACAGCGGAGAGCAGGAGCAACCGAAGGTGGTCGTCCAGGGGATCGAGCCGGGTCAGGAAGTCCCGCGTCGCGGATTCCCGACCGGGGAAGCACTGCCAGATCTTCTGGTGCCAGAGGTAGCTGTCCCGCAACCCCGCCTTCGCCGCGGTATCGTATCCGAGCCGGATCTCGGTGAGGTGAAGGTTCATTCGGCTTCGGCTCCGCTTTCGTTGTTGGCCGCGAATTCCGTGAAATAGTCGCGCGCCCAGCGGACTTTCACGTCGCGAGCGGACTCCTGGGATTGGCTCCAGCGACGAAGGTCCCAGTAGAGAACCACGAAGTTGATCGGAACGCCGGCGGACTCGGCCCGACGGACATACCTCGGCAAGACGTCGATCAACTCATGGATGCCGTCGCAGGCGAGAAGCCGGCGAAAATGGGCTTCGAAACTTTCCATGTGGTCACCCGCCACCTTCCGCAGAGTCACACCGATACCTCCGCCGACGCTCGGATCGTGGTGGCGATGCCAGGCGAACAGCGTGGGAATGGCCGTCCATATGGGATCGTCCAGACGATCGGCCCCGATGCCGGATCGGTTGAAAAGGTCAGCCAGAGGCGCGTAGGCGAGATGCTGCGAACCGCTCCGAGACCATGCGCGCAGCGCCGCAAGGGTTCCTCGGTCCGCCGGGCGTTCGCCCGGCCGTCCGGCCAACCGGACCAAATGATCCACGAGCCGTTGGATCTGATTAGCGCCAGGTGATTCAGTTGAAGACTTGGGCATAAACGTCACGGTTGGGGATGGGTTCCTTCGGTTTTGGCTTTTCGTCGCGGAGACTTGGCTTTCTTGGCGGCTTTCGGCTTTGGGTGGAGAGCCTGAAGGCCGCTCACGAATGCCTGGATCTGGCGGGGCGTTTCGCGAGGACAAGCGCTGTCATAGGAGCTCCGGACCGCCTTCCTGACGTGCTCGGTCCACGGATCTTTCGAATGCCCGCCAAACGATACCGCGTCCCAGGCTGGATTCACGGCAACCTCCAGAAGGACGTCGCTCGCGGCATCCAAATCATGCCAATAGTGACGTTCGGCGGCTGCAATCGGCGCCTCCTCTTGTTTGAGGCACTTTCCATAGGTTCGAACGGCTTCCCGCAAATGGCCGCACCGACGAAGGGCGTAGGAGACGCCTTGCTCGTAGATGCCCCGACCCAGGTCGGTGAATAGACGCGATTCGAGATGAAACACCGACTCAACAACGTCGAGGATCTTGGCTTTGCCGTCGGTGACCAAAGCTCCGGTCCACAGATCCAAGGGCTTGGGTGACATCGGGTCCTGGTGCGAACGAAGGACCCAGGGAGCCGCCGCACCATTCTCGCCGGAGAGTTTCATCACGGTCAGCGCGTGCAGGTCGCGCCAAACCGCTCGTCCCGTCGACGCGAACAGCAGGCGGCGTTCGCCTTTGGCTGTCGCGATCACGGTGGCAGTCGGTTCCTGGTACTCTTCGAAGGTTGGATACTCCCAGCCATCCTTGCCGACGAGGATTTCGCCAAGATTGTCGCAAATCCACACCGTGCGGTGGAGGGGAACAAGTCGGCCCAGATAGGTCTTTCGAGCGTTCTCGATGGCGGCCTTGTCGGCGGTAGACTCGGGTGGCTGCTCCCAAAGGGGACGCCCCATCCCTCCCATTGAGTCTTCGATGGTTCTGGCATCGAGCGCGTTGTTCAGAATCACGGCCGCCAGATTTTCGCCCCGCAGCAGGGTATGGAGCATGTTGCCGTCCACGCAGGGTCCGCGGCCTTTGTAGCCGGCGCCGTAGAGCGGGTAGAAATTCTGAAAGGCCAGCAAACCAAGCGCCAAATCTGCCGGCGAAAAAGGCCGCAGAGTTCCACCACCATGGTCATTGCTGGTCGGGTTGTTCCCTGTCGCGAGCCACGGGATGAGTTTGCTGGCCAGCGTGGGTTCGGCTTCCTGGGACGGCCGGCGCTGAAGAAACCGTTTCCCCTCACCCAGGAACTCAAACGCGCTTCGCCATTGGTCGAGGTACACAAGCGTGCGCGATGAGAGATCCGCGCCAAAGCCGTCCCAGGCTTCCGAGTCTTCCGGCGCGCCGATCGCGGCCTGCGTGATGCAGACCAGAAGGCGCACCAGAGCGACGCGTTCGTGAGGGCGGACATCCAGGTCGGCCCACTCGGTGGGAGTTCGAAACAGGTCTTCGAGACCCACCCGAAGCGCGTGACCCTTCCGGTCGCGGACGGGGATCCAGGGGGACGTGAGGAGGGAAAAATCGCCTTTCCTACACAGGGAGATATCGTTAGTTTTCACGCGTCTTAGGTGGGTGTGGAGGCGGCGGGAATCGAACCCGCGGTTAAAGGATGCATAGCCCTACACCAAGTCCATCTTCGCCCCCTTCGACATCGCGCCTCGTTCGGGTACCAGCCGGACGAGGCGCTCTTGTTTCAAGGCGGCGTGAGAATTCCACAGGTGTTTGGCCGAGGCAATATAAAAATAAGCGTGCACGAAGTGGGGGATTATAAGGGGGGATAAAGATAATCCGCTGGATTCGGTGATTGCGGCCGTGGTCTTGTCTTTCGAGTACATATTCCCCGCTGCCAGCGGGGATGGCCCGCGCGCACGAAGAGGTCTCGCGCCCACATACGTCAGCTCCCCATATCCATGGGGACGAGTTACCACCAACCGTCTTCATTAACGTCGGTGGAGGGTTGAGGCCTGTCGGTCAAGGGTTGGGTTCGTTCGATGACGACCCCTTCATCGTGGCACCACCGTAGCGAGCAGGCCGAATCGACTTCCGACAACGGGACGATTCTCTGGTTTGGGTCCACGATGCCGAGGACGCCGGTTTCCAGGTATTCCGGCAGCCAGTCTGGATTGACTGACAACCAGTTTCGGACCGCGTACCGAGGGACCCGGACGACATTGTGGTGCAACGCTTTCGCGGCGGGGAGACTCCACTCGTAGGCGGGGACGACGAAAACGGGTCCGTGGAGCGGCGTGATCCTCCAATCGCGGCTTCTGGGGACTGGTGCTGGAGGTTCACGAAGCAGGACGAGATCAGCGGAGGGCTGAGCATTCCATCGGGTGAAGACGCCCTCCTCGTCGGTGTGGCCATGGGTGGCGAAGAAACGGGCGCGACTTGCCGCCACATCGTGCTGCCTCTCGTTAAGCCGTTCCCAGATCCCGCGGAGTTCCGCTACTGCCTCGCTCTCCTTATCCCGGGCATCCGCATAGCTTGCCTCCAGCCACGGGCGAATGTCGCTGGGAAGACTGACGGAGGTTCGAACCATCCAATGGTGGTGAGCCCGCCAAAGAGTGTAGGGCGGGTACACCCAGGCGGAAGGCCCCATGGCTTTCTTCAGTTCACGGGCATTCACCGGCCGCGAGAGATCCGGATGCAGGATTGTCGCCCGTGCCTGGCGAAACCCGTTGGGTCGGACCAGATAATGTCGGTGCAGACGTCCGAGCCGTTGGAAGAGGAGGTCTGTGGGGGCGAGGTCGGTGATCAGCAGGTCGGCGTCGATATCAACGCTCTGTTCGACGACCTGAGTGGCCACGAGCAGGCATCCACGGGGCCTTTGGCCTCCTTTTCCGAGGGCCGACATCCAATGGTCTTCGAGTTCGCTCCGGCGCCATCGCGGAAACCGGCTGTGCAGCAATCCCACCTGGGGTCCGTCCTGGCGAACCGAGGATCTCAGTCGGCGCCAAGTCTCTTGAGCCGACGGAACAGTGTTCCGAAGAACCAGCACGCAGGCCCCGAACTCGGCCGCGCCCACGGCCTCGTCCCACACCCGCGGGTGGTCGGCTGCGCGATGGCTGAGTTCAACGGTCCGATCGGCAGCGTCCCAGGGCACAGCATCGGCGCTGACTTCGATGACCCCATTCGTCCCGCGCGTGGCGGAAGTGATCATCGGGTACGGATCCAGCGGGGAAGATTCCGGACCGTCGAGTGAGGCGACGCCGGCGCTGGTCAGGAGTTCGCGCCTTCTCCGGGCGGTGAGAGTGGCGGAAAGAACAATCACCGTCGCGCGGAGGCTCATCAGATCCCGAACCAGGGAGTTCACCAAGGCGCTGGTGTAGCTGTCGTACGAGTGCACCTCGTCGATGACGACGACCTTGCCAGCGAGGCCGAAAGCTCGGAGGCCGCAGTGTTTGGCGGGCATTGCGCCGAGAAGGGCCTGATCGATGGTACCGGAACCAAAGCGGGCGAGCAGGGCCTTGCGACTCGACGCGAACCAGCGCCTCGCGTCCCGCGGAACTTCGGCCGAAAGTTCATCGCGGGGTCCTCCCTGCTCGGGCTCCGCAGGGCGAATCCGCAGGATTCGATCGTCTCGCAGCCACGCGGATCCGTGAACCAGCACGGAAAGCTCGGGACTAGCGAGGGCCCGAGTGAGAAAGGACTCCATCCGCTGGAAGACCCGCTCGCTGGTCAGCTGGGTGGGCAAGGCGAAATACAATCCCTGTTCGCCGCCTCGCACCGACCAGCGGCGGTAGGCCGCTCCCAATGCCGCCTCGGTCTTGCCGCAACCCATCGGGGCTTCGACGATGAACAGACCCGATTGCCCCGCCCGTTCCCAAAGGGCTTGCTGCAGGCGATTGGGTCCTGGCAGGAACGGAAACAATTCGCCGAAATACCTCGAAGGCAGGATGTGGGGTTGCTCCCAACCGAGTCGATGGAGAGCCCGCGCCGCCAGAGCCCGCCCGGTGGCAACGACCTCATCCGCCGGTCGCGACCGTGCGAATTCCGCCGCGTCGATCGGAAAGAACTCTTCGTCGGACCCCAGCCAATCCGCCAAGGTCATTAAGCCCGTCAAAAAGACAACATGAGCGGCATTGCGATCGTCCAACGGCAACGTCGGCAACTCTTCGCCGAAGGCTTTTTCGACAATTTGTCGAAGTTCAGACCTGGCGGCGGTGAACTCCGGATCATTGAGTTCCGTCGGCAGACCTCGCCCGCCTTGACCGATTTGGGGGCGATATCCACCCGGAGAGAATCTGCCATGATGGCCTCCGGCGATAATCGCATAGCCCGATCTCAGTTTTCCCAACCACTGGCCGAGAATCGCCTGACTGACTTTGGCATGGTTGGACTCGCGTTGGTTCCAGGCAGCCTCACGATGGCTAGTTTCGTGCCTTCGGCGCCAAATCTCGCACTTACGCTGAAAACCCGGACTCAGTTTCCCGACGTCGTGCAAGGCGATCAGCGGCACCATGCCGGGAGGCACCAGGGTTCGGACCACGTCCGGCAGGTGCTCTAGAATTGTCGCGGCCACACAACCGACGAAAATCGTGTGGTCCCGAACGCTCAAAGCGGGGTTGCCATCACCGTCAGTCTTGGCCCAGAAGCCGCCGAGGGAGCCTGGTGTCTCGGGTCTCAGTTCGTCGCGCGGAGTCATGGCTTGATTTCCCGCGACGCTAGTCTCCCGGGTGGGACATCCGCAGTCCCAGGTGTGAGAATATTTCGAACGGGCGTGCCTACTTACTCCGCTCGCCGAACCCGGGCAAACCAAACCACCGCAGGCGCCCAGTATTTCGCCTCGGATATTCTGTTGGATTCGCGCGATTCGGCCGAAGGCTACCCCGCGGAACCGGGCCGGATCCAAGATTCGAAGTGTGTTCAGGAAGGCGCCCAATTCCCCGCCCATCAGCGCCACATGGTGGATCTCCTTGACCGGCTTGGCCGCGCGCACCAGAGGTTCCGCCGCGACTCCGGCCAAACTCGCGATGGCCGGCGGACCAAGGCCGCCCACGTTCTTCCCCTCCCCAACTCCCTCCCCTCCCCCCGGTCCGTGTGCTCCGTCCCTTCCGTGGTTGTCCCTCGTCCGACCGGACTCCCTGACCCAACCCAACCCGACCCAACGCGACCCGACCCTGTCCGGCCCTGGCGCGGCGTGGGCGCAACGTGAGGCGCCATGCCGTGGTGGTTTTTCGTTTCGGACGGCGCTTCCCGATCCCCGGCGAGACACCTAACGTCTCCCGCCATGGCGCGACGCCTCTTTCTCCTGGACGGAATGGCCCTCGTTTACCGAGCGCACTTCGCTTTCGCCCATCGCCCCATCCGAACGTCTTCCGGGTTCAACACGTCCGCGCTCTTCGGGTTCACGTCCACGCTCCTCGACATCCTCCAGGCCGGTGAACCCACCCACCTCGCCGTCGCCCTCGACACCGCGGCGCCCACCGCCCGACACATCGCGTATCCGGAGTACAAGGCCCAACGCGAAGCCATGCCCGAGGAACTCTCCGCCGCCCTCCCCCACCTCAGCCGTTGGCTCGAAGCCCTCAACATCCCCGTCCTCGCGCGCGACGGCTACGAAGCGGACGACATCATCGGCACCCTCGTGAAACGAGCCGAACCCGAGGGCTTCGACTCCTTCATGGTCACGTCCGACAAGGACTTCGGCCAGCTCGTCTCCGACCGGACGTTCCTCTGGAAGCCCGGCAAACAGGGAGCCGATTCCGAGATCCTCAAACCCGCCGACGTCTGTGCCCGTTGGAACATCGCCCGGGTCGAGCAGGTCATCGACATGCTGGGCCTCATGGGCGACGCCGCCGACAACATCCCCGGTGTCCCAGGCGTCGGTGAAAAGACCGCCGCCAAGCTGCTCGGACAGTTCGAAACCCTGGAGGGAGTCCTGGCCTCCGCGGCCCAGGTGAAGGGCAAACTCGGCGAAGCCCTCCGCGCCCACGCCGAGATCGCGCGGCTCAGCCGCCAACTGGCGACCATCGACACCCAGGTCCCCATCGACGTTTCCCTGGACGACCTCGCCCTCCGACCGCGCAACGACGAAGCCGTCCAGCAGCTCTGCGTCGAGTTCGAGTTCAATTCCCTCGGACGCCGGCTGTTCGGCGGCGCCTTCAAGGCGGGCCGGGGGTTCCAGCCCGCTTCCGGGTCGCCCCCGCCGACTCCCTCTTCGCCGTCGAAGAAACCCGTCGCGGCGGATCCCGGCCAGGGAGACCTCTTCGCCACCACGACCTCTGATTCGAAAGCCGGTTCGAGTCCCAAAGGCGGACCCGCTCCCGAGCCGGATTCCAGAACCGTCTCCAATTCCGCACCAACTCCAACCCAAGCTTCCGCTCCCGATCGCGATGCCGATCCGGATGCGGGTTCAGATCGAAAAGACCCTCCGGAGGCGGCCGGCCCCGTGTTGAAGCGGATCACGGACGTTCCGCACCGGTACGAAATCGTCGACACCCACGAGGCGCGCCGCCGACTCGCCGACGAACTCGCGCGGGGAAAGGCGTTCTGCTTCGACACGGAAACCGACGGCCTCGATCCCCGAGTCGCGCGCCTGCTCGGCATCGCGTTCAGCAAAGCTTCCGGCGAGGGCTATTACGTTCCGTTGTCGACCCGACCCAACCCCGCCACGCCCCCGCCCGAACTCGAACCGTTCCAGGCCCTTTTCGCGGACAGCGGACTGACCAAGGTGGGGCACAACCTCAAGTTCGACCTCGCCATCCTGCGGGCCCACGGCTTCGAGGTTTCCGGGCCGTTCTTCGACACCATGAGCGCGCACGCGCTCCTGGAACCCGAGTTGAGGCACGGCATGGACTACCGGTCCGAAGCCCTGCTCGGGTACACCCCGGTTCCCTTCGAGGCCCTCATCGGACCC
>JBFWOK010000206.1:0-11295 GCA_050250555.1 Limisphaerales bacterium | reverse complement strand
ATCGAAGGGAATCCGAGGATGCCGGGCAGGCGGATGAGGACGGTGTCCGGGGACTCGGGGCGATGGGGACTTCCGGTGGCGGCAAGGGGCAGAAGCAGAAGCAGGAGCGCGAGCGGGAGCCGTCGGTGGCGGTGGGGGTTCATGACGGAAGGGGGTGGGGCGGGTTTCGGTTCACACACGGTGGATTGTTTTCGATCCGAAACCCGCCTTCCTCCCGCCAAGGAGGAAATCTCAAGTCGTCGTGGCGCGGAGGAGCGGAGGCCCGGGCCGGGCCCGGGTGAGGAACCCCGGACCCGGCGAACCTCCATGGGGCGTCTGTCTACTTCAAGGTGGCCTTGAGTTGGGTCGGCGTCGTGACGGGCTGGCCTAGGGTGAGCGGCGTGTCCGAATTCAGGCGGAGGAACGCGGCGTTGGGGGATTCCTTGGGCTTGAGAACCGTCAGTGTCTGGCTGGCGGGATCGAAGGAGCTGGACACGTTTCGGAACGGCCCCGCCGCCGATGCGGCGACCTGGGGAGTGAACGTGATCGACGGCGCGTTGGGGGACCCGGCAACCGGCGCGGTGAGATAGGGGAACCGGTCGGAGAAGTAGGACGCGTTGACCGTGGCGCCGTCGGTGAACGGGATGTCGCCGGCGGGCGCCTGGTCCGGGGTTCCGAAGAGTCCCAGGGAGATCAGTTTCCCCATCACCACACGAAGCGCCATGTCGACCACGTCATCGCCGGGACGCCTTCCGTTGGGGAACCCGGCGTTGTCACCGGCGAGCACGCCCATGTTCTTCTGGGAGGCGCGCGGCGTCGCGGGGATGCTGGTGTTGAGGCGTTGCATCTCCCCGATGGAACCATTCGCGGTGACGCCTTCGATTCCGGTGACGAAGACCGCGAGGAGATCGGTTCGGGGAAAGAGCGTCGGCGCTTTGACTCCAGCCGCGCCGTAGAGGAGCTCGAGGATCGCCGGAAGGGTGGGGTGCGTGACGTAGTCGGCGAACTGCAGGTCGTCCTTGGGTTCCGAGGCGTTGAAGAGGTCCTTGTCCTTGAGGCCGATGACGACCTCGTTGACGAGCGGCATGGAGAGCCGGCTGACCTGGGTCAGCGTCTCGGCTCCGTCGGGGGCGCGGGTGACCCGACTGGAGGTGGACCACGCGCCAAGGATGGGCGCCTCGGCGGACGCCCGCAGGAATTCCACAGGGATTTCGAGGCAGATCGCGGTGACGCTCTTGTACGCGAGGGAATCCTTGTTGGCGGTCTCGGATCCGATCGGACTCGTGCTGATGTTCACGAGATCGAAGGTCTCCCCGAGGTTGACCACGAACGGGTCCTTCCGTTGTCCGACGAATACCTTGCCCTTTCGCTCGGTACCCGGGAGCGCGATCTCGTAGATATAGGAGTTCGCGTAGCTTTCATAGTCGGGGATGGTCTTGTTGCCGACGTTGTCCTGAGGCCGGGTGAACTCCGAGGAACCTCCCGGCGACTGGGTCAGAGGGGTGACCTGGCCCGACCGGCGGGGACCCCGGACGACGCCGAGCGTGTAGGTCTGATCGACGTTGAGGGCGGCGATGTTCCCGGCTCCGATCTGACCGACGGCCAGGACCGGGACGGCGTTGGTTCTCTGGTTGCCGGGAGGTCCGATCGGAAGCGCGATGTCGCGGGACGTGTTTCGGAAACGGAACTGGAACGTGATGTCCTCGACGGCGTCGCCCGAGTTGTCGACATGGATTTCGTAGACCGCGTTCTCGTCGAGCTGGAAGTAGTTGGGTCCGCCGTACGCATCCTGGAGGGGCAGGTAGTTGGCGACCAGGGTCACGTAGCCGTCCCGTCCAGGTTCGTAGCTGCTGAAGAGGTAGAAGTCGGTGCAGTCCAGCTTTGGGGAGTGGGTGATGAGGGGGGCTTCCCTGTGGCTTGAGGCTTGGGCGGTTGCGCCTGCCAGAAGCAGGGTTGCGGTGGCCAGGCGGCGGAGGATTCGCGTTTTCATGGAGATTTTTTCAGTCTCGATCGATCGGACATCACCTCAACAACGGCGCGAAACCCGCGCCGGATGCATGGGTTCCGGCGGGTCCCCGAAAGGGGCATGGCGGACGAGGCCGCGCGATGGAAGGCTCGGATCCGGATGCGGGGTCGGCGAATCGACTCCATTGCCTGTCGAAGGTCGAACCCCATCGAACGATTGATCCATGAAACGATTGCCTACGATTCTGATGCGCCGGATGGCCGCCTGGGCCGCAACCGCCACGTTCGCCACGGTCGCCACGGCTCCCATGGCCACGTGGGCCGCCGCTGACGGCCAAGACACCAAGCCCGGACCGTTGCTGCGCGACCTGGGGGGATGGGCCCACACGGTCTCGACCCACGACCGAAGGGCGCAGCGTTATTTCGATCAGGGCATGGTTCTCCTGTTCGGATTCAATCACACCGAGGCCATCCGATCCTTCAAGTCGGCGGCCGCGATCGACCCGGCCTGCGCGATGGCGTTCTGGGGGGTCGCCTACGCCCACGGGCCGCATGTCAACAGACCCATGACGGCTGAAGACAACCGCGAGGCCTGGTCGGCGCTGGAGAACGCGGTGGCGCTGCGGAATCGGTGCAGCGACCGCGAGCGCGCTTATATCGACGCGCTCCGAGCGCGGTATCAGCGGGAGCTTCCTTCCGATCGGTCCGCGCTCGATCTCGCGTTCGCGTCCGCGATGCGCGATCTGGCGCGTCAATTTCCCGATGATCTCGACGCCCAGACGCTCTTTGCCGAGTCGTTGATGAACACCATGCCCTGGGACTACTGGTCCGAGGAGCGAAAGCCCAAACCGGAGACCGAGGAGGTGTTCGCCACGCTTCGCCGCGTCTTGGCGCGCGTGCCGGACCATCCCGGCGCGAACCATCTCTACATCCACGCGGTCGAAGCCGGTCCGTCCCCGGAGCTCGGGATTCCCTCCGCGGACCGGTTGGTGCTCTCGGTGCCGGGCGCGGGGCATCTCGTCCACATGTCGTCCCACGTCTACATGCGGGTCGGACAGTACGCCGATGCCGTCCGAGCCAATGAGCGCGCGGTGCGGGTGGATCGCGACTACATCCGCCAATGCAGGGCGCAGGGCTTCTACGTGGGGGTCTATTATCCTCACAACCTTCACTTCCTCTGGTGGGCGCAGCTCGTGGACGGCCGGAGCGCGGACGCGTTGAAAACCGCCGAACGCTGCGCGCGGTACGCCAACGATTCGGTTTGCGGTCCGAGCAAAGTCTTGGAAGCGCCGCGACTGCGGCACCTGCCGTGGATCACGGCGCTGCGGTTCGGAAAATGGGAGGCGGTGCTGGCCGTGCCGAAACCGGACGACACGAACGATTTCGCGGTGGACCGGGCTTTCTGGCATTTCACGCGGGGTCTCGCGTACTCGGCGACGGGCCGGGGAGCCGAGGCGGCGGGCGAGTTGGAGGCTCTCAGGGAGCTGAGATCGAAACCCGAAGTGAAAGGGCTCGATTCTCCCGCGTTTCCGGTGACGTCGGTCTTGGATGTGGCTGAAGCCTGGCTGGCGGGGCGGGTCGCGGGTGCCCTCGGGGATTCCGCCGGAATGATTCGCGAATTGGAGCGGGCGAAGGCGATCGAGGACGGAATGCCCTACATGGAACCGTCCTACTGGCCGTTGCCGGTGCGTCCCGCGTTGGGGGCGGCCCTCCTGTCGGTGGGCGACGCGGAACGCGCCGAAGCGGTCTTCCGGGAGGATCTGGAACGATGGCCCAGGAACGGTTGGGGATTGCTCGGCCTGGAGGAAAGCCTGCGGGCGCAGGGACGTCACGGGCTGGCGGATCTGGTGAAGGAACAGCGCCGAACCGCCTGGGAACGCGCCGACGTGCCGCTTCAACTGGCATGGTTCTGAGCGGGATGGACTCGATCCGGGGTTGCCCGTGGGGCGGAAGCCGCCATGATCGGCGCCCATGATGACACTCTTGGTCGGAACCAACCGTCCCGGAAGCAACTCGCGCAAGGTTGCCGCCCTCATCGAACGCTACTACGCGGGAATCCATGTTCCGCTGACGGTGATCGATCTGGCGAAGCTGCCACTCGACGTGTTCTTGCCGTCGTCCTACGGCGAAAAGCCCGCCGCGTTCGTCCCGTTCTCCGAAGCCGTCCTGGAGTCTTCGGGGCTGCACGTCGTGACACCCGAGTACAATGGAGGCATGCCCGGCGTGCTGAAGTACTTCATCGACATGCTGAAGTTCCCCGAGAGCTTCGAACGGCGGCCCGTGTGTTTCACCGGAGTCGCCGCCGGCGCCTGGGGCGCTTTGCGGCCCGTCGAGCAGTTGCAGGCGATCTTCAGCTACCGGAACGCCTACCTGTATCCCGAGCGAGTCTTCATTCCCCGCGTCCACGAGCAGTTGGACGAAGCCGGCCGACTGAAAGACACGGAACTCGAAGCGCGCTTGCGCACGCAAGCCGCCGGGTTCGCCGAATTCGTTGAAAAGTTGAAGGGGATGTCTCACGCCGGCAGGATCGGCGCGTGAACTCAATTTCTGATCGCTTGGCGGTTTGCAGCTGGTCCCTGCAGGCGGAAACCCCCGCTTCCCTCGTCGAACGGGTTCTGGAAACGGGCGTGCGGAGGGTTCAGTTGGCGCTCGATCCGCTGCGCGAACGCCCCGAGATCTGGGGGGCCACCCAGCAGCAACTTGCCGCCGCCGGGATCGAAATCGTCTCCGGCATGTTTGGCACCGTCGGTGAGGACTACACCACGTTGGAGACGATCCGGCACACGGGAGGGATCGTCCCGGATGGAACCTGGGAAGCGAACTGGCGCGCGATCCAGTCGACGGCCGAACTGGCTGGGCGCATGGGGCTCGGACTGGTCACGTTCCACGCCGGCTTCCTGCCCCATGAGACGAGCGACCCGGCTTACGCCAAGCTCTCCGGACGGTTGCGGCAGGTGGCGGAGGTTTTCGCCCTGCATTCGATCCAGTTGGGCTTGGAGACCGGACAGGAAACCGCCGAAAGCCTGGATGAATTCCTCGGACTTCTGGATCGGCCGAACGTGGGCGTGAACTTCGATCCGGCCAACATGCTGCTCTACGACAAAGGCGACCCCATCGCGGCTCTCCGGCGGCTCGGACGGTGGTTGAAGCAGGTCCATATCAAGGACGCCCTCAAGACCCGTGTGCCGGGCACCTGGGGAGAGGAGGTTGTGGTGGGCACCGGGCAGGTCGATTGGAAGGCCTTCTTTGCGACGCTGCGCGATCTCGGTTACTCCGGTCCTTTGTGCATCGAACGGGAAGCGGGCGCTTCTCGCGTCGCCGACATCCAGGCGGGAGCGCGGCACGTCACCGGTCTCGGCTCCGACCCGGTGGGGCAGGGGTAGAGTCAACGAGTTGCGGTTCGCGCGGTGGATCCGTGAACCGCAGAGGATTCCACCACGAAGACACGAAGATCACGAAGAAGGAGGATGGATTGGATGCCATCCCTTCGCTCGGCCTTCGTGTCCTTCGGGCGCTTCGTGGTTAAAAGCCGGTTCTTGGGAGCATCCGCGATGTTCGACTCGCGCCTGGGGTCCGTGGATTGCCGGGATTTCGACCACGGAGGCGCGCGTCACGACACGGGGGATTCGAGGAGTTTGAGTTCCCTCCGCGAGCGTCGCGTGTCGAGGCGGGCGCGGATTCCCTGCGGCAGGGTGAGCTTCCTGGGGATGTGCCCGTAGGCCACCTGGGAGAGGATGGGTCCCGTGAACTCTTTGAGGGTTTCAGCGTAAATATCAGGGAGCGCGGCGTTTTGTCGTTCGCCGGGTTCCGGACCGGATTCTGTGAACTGCCCGAGAACGAGGCCGGCGAGCCGTGGCAGGACGTTCGCGAGATCGAAATGGGTGAGCATCCGGTGGATCCGGTGGAGTTCCTCGCGAACGTCTTCCAGGAACAGAATGGCGCCGCGAAAATCAGGCTGGAACCCGGTTCCCAGGAGGCTCGTCACCAGGGAACAGCACCCCCCGAGCAAACGGCCTTCGGCACGGCCGGAGCGCAGCGGGATCGGCGGCTGTCCCCCGGGATGGGGCAGGACCCGCGTTGAGGCGCGCGAGGTGAGGAGCCCCCAGAACTGCTCCTCGGTCCAGGGATCCGGTTCGTTCCAGAATTCCACCGCCGGCATCGGGCCCGAAAACGTGACGAGACGACTTCGGCGCCAAAGCGCGAGCTGAAGAAAGGTCAGATCCGAGTACCCGACCAGGATCTTCGGATCACGACGCGCGGCCCGGTAGTCGAGATTTCGAAGCAGTCGGCAGCAGCCATTTCCACCGCGGAGGGCGAAGATGGCGCGGACCCGGGGGTCCCGGATCATCGCGTTCAGGTCGGCGGCCCGCTGGGTGTCGGTTCCGGCTGAGAACCCATGACGTTCCAGGATGTGCTCGCCGGGTTGCACCCGGTACCCGAGCCCCTCGAGGTAGCGGACGCTTTTCTCGACGCGATCGGGGGTCTGCGGGGGGCTGGCCGGCGCGACAAGACCGATGACGTCACCGCGGCGAAGTCGGGGCGGACGGACGGGTTCCATCGGGGCAGGGTGCCCGGAAGGCGCGGACGCGTCACGCGGGCGGTGGATCCAGCCGAACAAAACGCCTCCGCCGGAGCGTTCCCGTGTTGCCCCCCACGCGAAGCCTGAGGGAACACCGAGGCATGGCATTTCGGCATTTCGTCCGTTCCGACCACGCGCTTGACGGGGCGGAGGGGCTCTCCTAGCGTGCCGGGCTCGCTGCGGTCGAGTGCGGTTCCATGCCGGCCCGGCTCAATCCATCTCCCGCGAAACAAGCAAAGGAAATCATTCGTGAACGTGTCCCTGGAGCAACTCGCGCCCTGCAAGGTGTTGGTCAAGATCGAGGTCGAATCGGCGGTCGTGGACAAGGAATTCGAAAAGACGACCGCGGACTTTCAGAAAGAGGTTCGGATGACTGGATTTCGGCCGGGCAAGGCGCCGATTTACCTGGTGGCTCGGACCTACGCCGACGACATCGAGAAGGAAGTGCGGCGGCGACTTTTCTCGGAGAACTACCGCAAGGCTCTCGAGGAGAAAAAGCTGACCGCTGTCGGCCGGCCCGATGTCGAGGAGGTCGAATTCGGCCGCGGGAAGTCGTTCCAGGTCGCCGTGACCCTCGAAACCGAGCCCGTGTTCGAGGTGCCCGACTACAAGGGGATCCCCGTCGAGGTCGAAGCCCGGCAGGTGACGCCCGAGGACATCGAGCGGGCGATGGAAGCGCTGCGGGAGCAGAGGGGCGAATTCGGCGATGTCTCCCGTCCGGTCTCATCGGGCGACTACGTGGTCGTCAATTACACCGGGACCTGCGAGGACAAGCCTATCACCGACCATTCGCCGACCGCGAAGGGCCTGACCCGGCAGGAGAATTTCTGGCTCAAGGTCGAGACGAACCATTTCATTCCGGGTTTCACCGACCAGTTGATCGGAGCCTCCGCGGGCGAACACCGGACGGTCACGGTGAATTTTCCCGCGGATTTCGTGGTCCCCGCCGTGGCCGGCAAGGTGGGCGTCTATGAGGTGGATGTGGTTCAGGTGAAGGAGCGTCGCCTTCCCGAACTCACCGACGCCTTCGCGGAACAGTTCGGCGTCAAGAACCTGGACGAATTGCGGGACGGCGTCCGCAACGACCTCGACAACGAGCTGAAACACAAGCGGGTCACCACGATCCGCAACCAACTCATCCAGGCGATCCTTGGACGGGTGCAGTGCGATCTGCCGGAGTCGCTGGTGCAGAATGAGACGCGCAACATGGTGCGCGACATCGTTTACCAGAATCAGCAGCGCGGCGTGACCAAGGAGCTGATCCAGGAGCACAAGGACGAGATCTTCACCTCCGCGAACAGCGGGGCCAAGGACCGCGTCAAGGCCGCCATCATCCTCAATCGCATCGCCGAGAAGGAGGCGATCAAGATCAACGATCAGGAAGTGCTCCAGCGCGTCGCCCTGATCGCCCATCAGCGGAAGGAGAAGCCCGAGAAAGTGCTGCGCGAGATGCAGCAGAACGGTCAGATCAACGCGCTCGCCGAGCAGATCCTCACTTCCAAGGTCCTGGATTTCCTCCAGCTCCACGCCTTGATCACCGAGGTTCCGCCCAGCGCCCCGGCCGCCCCGGCCGCGTGACCGAGGTCCTGATCGAGGTCCTTTTCGAGGACGACGACCTCCTGGTGGTTCACAAACCGGCCGGATTGGTGTGCCATCCGACCAAGGGGGACGCCTTGTCCAGCCTGGTCAGCCGGCTTCGATTGTACCGCCGGGATCAGCCCGTTTTTCTCATCAACCGGTTGGATCGCGAAACGAGCGGTGTGACCCTCGCGGCCAAATCGTCCGCGGTCGCCGGCGAACTCGGGCGCCTGTTCGAGTCGAGGGCGGTCCACAAGCGGTACCAGGCCTTGGTCGAAGGGAACGTCGCGGCCGAGCGCGGCGAGATCGATGCGCCTCTGGGAAAGGCCCTGGACAGTCCTGTCGCCATTCAGGACGCGGTCTGTTCCGAAGGCGCGCCCGCCCGAACGGAGTTCGAGGTCATGGGCCGCTTTGTTCGGGACGGGCAACCGTTCAGCCACTTGGCCGTCGTCCCGGCGACGGGGCGCAAGCACCAGATCCGGATCCACCTCGCGCATATCGGACATCCCGTCGTCGGCGACAAGATCTACGGGGGCGATCCGACGCGGTATCTGAGATTCGTCGAAGGCGTGTTGACCCCGGAAGATCGCGCGGCGTTGCGCTTGGGGAACCAGGCGCTGCACGCGGGCGAATTGGGGTTCACCTGGCGGGAGCGCCCGTGGCGATTCCAATCGGAACCCGAGGCGGAGTTTCTGGATTTTCTGGCGGGGCGTGGCGGATCGGGCGTGGGGTTTGCGTGAATGGCGGTTTGCGTGGGAGCGGGGGCTTTTGGTAGAGGCCGTGGATGCAACAGCCCGAAGGCGCCGGCGGGGACCGGGTCCACAGCGAGGAATTCCTCCAATCCCTCATGAGCCGGCAACTCCGACTGTCGGTCACCTGCGCGGCCGCATTCCTGGTGATGCTGGTGGGACTTCCCCTCGCGAACTTCATGGCGCCGGAATGGATGGCGACGCGGGTGTTCGGCGGGTTCACCCTGACCTGGTTCCTCCTGGGGATCGGCTGTTTTCCGGCCGTGTGGCTCATCGCGTGGATCTTCATGCGGCGTTCGATCGCTCTGGAGGACGAGGAGGTGGATGAGATCCGCAATCCCGGCGGTGGCGGCGCGGCACGGCGGCACCTGAGGGTGGATGCGCGCAAGGGTGCGGAACGACTGATGAAAGAGCCGCCGCGGTTCTGATGACGCATCCATCGTCCGCGACTCATGGCCAACCGATCCTTCCTGAAAGACCACGCGCATGATTGATCCCTGGATTCTCGGATTCAGCGCCGTCACGGTGATCGTGACGATTTGGATGGGCTTCTGGGCCGCTGGAAAATCGAGGACGGCCTCCGACTTCTTCGTGGCCGGGCGTGGCGTCTCCGTCGGTTGGAACGCGTCGGCGATCTCCGGGGAGTACCTGAGCGCGGCCAGTTTCATGGGCATCGCCGGAATGGTGATGTCGAGCGGATACGACGCCCTCTGGTACCCGGTGTGTTACGCGTGCGGTTACCTGTTCCTACTCCTCTTCATCGCGGGGCCCCTGCGCCGGTTCGGGGCCTACACGATCCCGGATTTCGCGGAGGGCCGCTATGACTCGCCCGTGTTCCGGAAGATCGCCGTGGTCTTCGTCCTGTTCATCGGATTCTTCTACACGATGCCGCAGATGAAGGGTGCGGGGACGACGCTGGCCTACATCTTTCCAGGCCTGCCGTACTGGGCGGGGGTTGTGCTCGTTGGCGTGGTGATCACGTTCAATGTCGCGTCGGGGGGGATGAAAGGGATCACCCTGGTCCAGGCCTTTCAGTACTGGGCGAAGATGTTCGCGATCTCCGTTCCCGTGTTCGTGCTGATGGCCGTCCACGGCCACTATGGAAAGCAGTTGGGAGCCAACGCCGGTCCGGCGACGACGTCGACCGTCGCGTCCGCGTCCGTGGTCGCGGGAGGGGAAGGGGCTGGGGCTGGGGCTTCGCCCTCCGACGGTGGCGTGGTTCGGAAGCCGGCGCCGGCCAAGGCGCCTTCGGACGCGCTTTGGATCGAGCCGTTCGGGCCTTTGACGACGAAAGCCGCCAAGGCGGCCAACCTTTCGGAGGCGGAGGCCCGACCCTACGCGCTGCTCTACACCTACTCGCTGATCATGGCGCTCGTCTGCGGAACCGCGGGGTTGCCCCACATCCTGGTCCGCTTCTACACCAACCCCGACGGCGTGGCCGCCAAGCGGACCACCATGGGCGTGATGATCCTCATCGGCGTGTTCTATGTCTTCCCGCCGGTGTTCGGTGTCATCGGACGCAACCTGCTGCCCGACCTCTACGCGGGGGTCGGATCCAAGGGGACGGACAAGATCGTGCTCGAACTGCCGCGCATCCTGAACGAAAGCCATGCCCCGCTCGGATCCGTGCTCAGCGGAATCACCTGCGCGGGCGCGTTCGCGGCCTTCATGTCGACGTTTTCCGGTCTGCTCGTCTCGATGACTGGCGCCCTGGCGCACGATGTCTACGGGCGGATCCTTCGGCCTGGAAGCTCGGCCGCGGACCGGATGCGCATGTTCCGATTCTGCGCCTGGGTCGTGGGAGGAACCGCCACGTTCCTGGGGTGCTTCGTGGAGCGTCTGCAGATCAACTTCATGGTGGGGCAGGCGTTCGCGATCGCGGCGGCCAGCTACTTTCCGCTTCTGTTCATGAGCGTCTGGTGGCGCGGAATGACGATGCGGGGGGCGGCGACCGGAATGTTGGGCGGCGGGATCGCGGCGGTCGTGTCGGTGACCGTGACGAACTTCAGCGACCTCGAGTGGATCAACCTGAAACCGTACTGGGCGGCGCACCCGTTGCAGCGAATCCTGATGGAACAGCCCGCGATCTGGGCGGTGCCCGGGGCGATCCTCCTGATGATCGTGGTGTCGAAACTGAGCCGGCGATCGGTGCCCGCCGACGTGCGGATGAAGATGCTGGTGCTGCATGCGCCGGAGGCCCTCGGGCTCAAGCAGGAGTACATCCGCGAGCACGAAGCCGGACATTGAAGCTGAGCTTCCGGACGCACAGGGCTTGCCGGGCGCTCCGGTCCTGATACCGTCCGCAAGTTCTCCTTCCGAATCGCAAATTATGAAGGCCTCCATCCAATCCAGCCGGGCGCCTCGCACATTCGCCGGCTTCACCCTGATCGAACTTCTCGTGGTGATCGCGATCATCGCGATTCTGGCCTCGATGCTGTTGCCCGC
>JBFWOK010000205.1:0-11303 GCA_050250555.1 Limisphaerales bacterium | reverse complement strand
TCCTTCCGATGCTTCCGCCTCCTCTCGTGGAACGGGCGAAACCCTTGCTCGACCGGATTCCGGCCGACCCCGACAAGGCCCGTGGTGGCGTGACCGAGCGGCTTCAGACGGTCGTTTCACTCCTCGGGGAGATCGACAAGTTCCATCAATCGCTGACCGTGGCTGGCGGGCGTCAGAACGACGGGAGCGGGCGGGAGGTCAGCGTGGACACGCTTTATCTGGGTTTGGGCGCCGCGTTTTTCTGCGATCCCACCGGTCAGGTGGCGGGCGTGGGAAGGCCGGGAGCCGCTGGCTGGGAGTGGCAGTTGAAGCCCGAGATGGGGGACGCCGTGAGGGAGGCGATCGCCATGTACCGAAATTCGAAACCGGCGGCGTTCGTGGGCCTGCCCATCACCATTCCCGTTTCCCGGTGAGCGTTGGGATGCACCCGGCGAAGGCGAATCCGACAAACCCGTTTCCAATTCCTCGATGTTCAAAACCTGGAATTCCTGGCTGGGGCTGATGGCCGCGGTGCTGGTTTGGCCGGCGGGAGGCGCGGACCTCGGCGCGCTCGCGGTGGACGCCCGTCGCGATCTGGACGAGGCGCTCGCGCGACTCGCGACGGCGCGGTCGGAGGTCGAGGCGGAACTCGTTCCCCTCGCCCAGGAGGTCGCGGGGTTGGAGCAGCGGGTCCTCGACCAGCGTTTGGCGGTGCAGAAGGCGGAACGCTTCCAGGAAAACGCGCTGGTCGAACTGAACGCCTTGAAAGCGCAGGCCAGGGCGCGGGCCGATGAGGTCAAGTTCGTCGATGCGCTGCTGGCCGAGTACGAGCGGGCGTTCCGGGTTCGGACCCACATCGCCGAACAGGAGCGATTGAAGCCGATGCTTGACGCGGTCGCGAACGCCGCCGCGTCGACGGAACTCGCGCCAGCGGACCGCTGGGAGCGTCGGTTGGGATTGCTGACGGGTTCGTTGCGGCGGTTGAAGGCGGCCGCGGGCGGGGAAGTCTTCGACGGAAAGGTGCTCTCGCCGGAGGGCCGGTTGGAGCCGGGGCACATGGTCCTCGTGGGTCCGGTGGGATTGTTCGTGGCGAAGGAAGGAAGCCTGGTGGGGCTGGTGCAGCAGGAGTTGAACAAGGCGGATCCGACCGCGTTCCCGCTGCCGTCCGGTCAGGCGGAGGGTGTCCGGGCGCTGGCGACGACGGGTTTCGGGAAGCTCGCTCTCGATCCGACCCTTGGGAACGCGGTGAAGCTCGCGTCGACGAAGGAGTCGATTGGCGAACACATCAGGAAGGGTGGCGTGGTCATGTGGCCGATTCTCGGGATGGCGGCGATCGCGCTCCTGGTGGCCATTGTGAAGTGGTACCAGCTGTCACGGGTCCGGCTGGCTTCGACGGCGGACCTGCAGGTGGTGTTGAACCATCTCAAGCAGCGATCAACGGACCGGGCGTTGAATCATGCGCGGACGATTCCCGGGCCGGCCGGCGATCTGCTGGCGACGGCGGTCGAGCATTCGGACGAGAAGAAGGAGTATCTGGAGGAGGTTCTGTACGAGCGGATGCTCGCGGCGAAGCCGGGTCTGGAATCGCTGCTCCCGTTCATCGCCCTGACCGCGGCGGCGGCGCCGCTCCTGGGATTGCTGGGAACGGTCACGGGAATGATCTCGACGTTCAACATGATCAGCCTCTTCGGGACCGGGGATCCGAAGACCCTTTCCGGCGGCATCTCGGAGGCGTTGATCACCACGGAATTCGGACTCTTCGTCGCGATTCCGGCGGTGCTCCTGCACGCGTTCCTGAGCCGCAAGGCGAAAGGCGTGCTGGGCAGCATGGAACAGACGGCGGTGGGGTTCATCAATGGAATCCCCGAGAAGGCGGGTTTCCCCGGTTGAAGAGATCGAACCATCGATCGACGGACCAACGAGGCGCATCAAAAAAGAGGAGACACCATGACAACGGAACTGACCTCAATGATTCAGAAGATCTGGGAATCGTGGGTGGCGGGCGGGTGGACGATGATCCCCATCGCGCTCGTTGCGTTCGCCCTCTACGCGAGTGGCGTCCGACTGCTGATGACCCTGACACGACGGAGCGTCGGCCGCGTCTCGGACGCGAAGATCAAGGATTGGATCATCGATCCGAACCAGGCGCCGAAGGAGTTCGGGGAGGTGCTGCGGTACACGCAGGACGATGTGGCATCCCTGGAGGACGCCGCCAACCGTTTCAAGGAAGTGGAGGCGACCCGGGTTCCGGAGATCGATCGGCGCCTGGCCAGCGTGAACGTTCTGGTCGGCGCGGCTCCGCTTCTCGGTCTGCTGGGAACCGTGCTGGGAATGCTCGTGACCTTCCGGGCGATTGCGGCCGGAGGCGGAAAGATGATGGACGCCATGGCGCGCGGGATCTCCGAGGCCCTGATCACCACCGAAATGGGGCTCCTGGTCGCGGTCCCGGGAATGGTGCTCGCGTACATGGTCCGCCGGAAACGGAATGAATACGTGAGCCTTCTGGCGCGCCTCGAATCGTTGACCCTCCGGCACCTGCGGATCCGGATGCACGGAATGACCCGCGCCTTCGTCCGGCCGTCACGCGGTGTCCAGAAAGAGAGAATTGCCGCGGGCTTGGTGGAGGCCGGAACCCCCGAGCCGACACCCGTCACGGCGGCCGAGACCGCTCGCTCCCCCAGGGGAACCTCCCCGTGGGCGTCGGATGTCGCCCTTGGTGACAAGACGGCCGTCCCGAGCGTTCCATGAAGTTCCGCCGATCCATCAACGACGCCGACGAGAACACGGAGATCAACATGTCGCCGTTGATCGACATGGTGTTCATTCTCCTGATCTTTTTCATCGTCACGACGACTTTCGTCGAGGAATCCGGCGTCGAAGTCGACAAACCGTCCGCGGCGTCGGCGACCCGCCTCGACAAGAACAGCATCATCTTCGCCGTGACGGCTGGGGGGCAGGTGGTCTATGGCGGCAAGGAGGTTGGGATCGGCGGGGTTCGTCCGCTGGTGAGCCGACTCTGCGAGAGGGAACCTCTCCCGGTGATCGTGCAGACCGACAAGGCGACGCCCGCCGGCATCCTCGTTCGCGTCATCGACGAAGCCAAACTGGGCAAGGCGAAGAACGTGAGTCTGGCGTCGGAGCAGGGTTCCTGACCCACCCGCCTCATGCGAGACGTCTTCCGGCCGCCTCAAGTGGAATCGGGCTGGGTCCGAAGCGTGATGCTGGGGCTCGGGCTGGTGGTGTTGGTCTTTGGAATCCTGCCGTTCACGACCGCGATATCCACGGCGCGGCAGAAGCAGTTGATGGTGACGCGGGTCGATGTTTCGGCGCTCCCGCCGGAGGTCGCACCGGATGAACCGCCGCCTCCTCCGCCGGAGGAAAAGGAGGAGGAACCGCCCCCGGAACTCGCGGATGCCCCGGAGACGCCGCTCGATCTGAACATCAATCTCGACGTGGCGCTGGGCTCGGGCGGCGCGATGGCCATGGGTCTCGGCGCGATGGGCGGTGACGGGATGGGATCCGGGCTGGATGCTTTTGACGTCTCGGATCTGGAGCGCCGACCCGAGGCGGTTTCCCAGGTGTCTCCGGTTTATCCGGCCGCGCTCCGGAAAGCCCGGATCGAGGGGACGGTGACTTTGGTCTTCCTGCTGACCGAGGCGGGGACGGTGGAGGACCCGCGGGTTGAGAATTCGACGCATCCGGAATTCGAGAAACCCGCGGTGGACGCGCTTCGGCGCTGGCGATTCAAGCCTGGGATGCGGGAAGGCCAGGCGGTGAAAACCTTCATGCGCCTGCCCATGCGCTTCCGGATTTCCGGCTAATGGGACGGGATCCTTCTTTCTGAACGAGCGACAACCCTTGGAAACATGACGCGGAATCTAAGAACCTGGTGGTGCGTGGCGGCCGTGGCGCTCGCGTCAATTCCAACCGACGCGCAAAGCTCGCGTTCCCGGTCGTCCCGTGATGGAGCCGCGACGGCGGCTTCAGCTTCGCTGGAGACCGATGCCGCGGGGTACCCGAAGCCGATCGCGTTCGCTCCGGTGCCGGCGGATCATCCGCTCGCGGGCGTCTGGAACGACCCGGACTTCGCGCGGCGCCTCGCCGGCAGCTACGGCTTCCTTTCCGAAGCCGAACCGCGTCTGACGGTGGAGGAACAGGTCCTGTTCCGGGACAAGATCGTTCCCCTGCTGCGCGAAGACCCCGCCAAGGCGGTACCCGAATTGCGGGCGGCGCAGAAGCCCGGAGCCTCCGCGGTTTTCGATTTCACGCTTGGCACGGTCTATTTCCAGTCCGAGGACTTCACGAACGCGGTGGCGCAGTTCGAGCTCGCGCTCGCGAAATTTCCCGACTACCGGCGGGCGCAACGGAACCTCGCGCTGGCGCTGGTCCGAAGCGGACGGTATGGGGAGGCGATCCGACCCCTGGCCCGGACGATCGAACTGGGCGGCGCCGACGGGAAAATCTTCGGACTGCTCGGCTTCGCGCATCTGAACGAGGGCCGTCTGGTTTCCGCGGAAGCCGCGTACAAGCAGGCGATGGTGTTCGAGCCGGACACGCTCGATTACCAGATGGGCCTGGTGAAGTGCTACATCGGCCTGGAGGAGATGGACGCGGCGGTGGCGTTGCTCGACGAGCTGATCCAGCGGAATCCGGAGAAGGAGTCCCTCTGGGCGCTCCAGGCCAACGTCTTTGCCCAGCGGGAGCAGCCCGCGAAGGCGATCGTCAACCTGGAGATCCTCCGGAAACTCGACAAGGCCGACGCGCCCCAGCTGGCGCTGCTCGGCGATCTCTACCTGGTGCAGGAAAGCCCCGATCTGGCGTTGGAAGCGTACCTGGCTTCGGTCGAGAAGGACGGCGGCAAGAATCCGTCCCGGGGTTTGCGGGCGGCCGAGATCCTGGTGAGTCGGGGAGGGCACACCCAGGCGCGAGCCCTCGCCGAAAAACTGCGGGCGGTCGGAGTCCCCGCCGGGGAGGACGAGTGGCGCCTTCTCAAGGTGGAGGCCCGCGTGGCTTTGGCGGAAGGCCGGGGCGAGGATGGAATCCGGATCCTCGAAACATTGACCCAGCGCAATCCGATGGATGGCGAGGCGCTCCTGCTGGCGGGGGATTACCTCGCGCGCGACGGCCAGTCGGAGAAGGCCGCGTTCCGCTATGACGCGGCGGCGAAGATCTCAGGCTTCGAGCCGGACGCGTATCTCAAGCAGGCCCAGTTGAAAGTGAGTCAGCAGAAGTACACCGAGGCGGTGGAACTGCTCCGTCGCGCCCAGAAGTTCAAACCAAGGGACCACGTGGCTCGCTACCTGGAGAAGGTGGAACAGGCCGCCAACCGGGCCCGATCCTGATCGTGGATTCGCAAGGGGCATTCGACAGGGGAACCCGGGATCCGGCGGCACCCATGGACTTCGCAATGTTGCGCCGATTCCGCCTCCCAGACCGGCGGTTCTGGGCCCTCGCCGTGGGACTCCTGTTCCTGGCCCGGGGCGCGTTCGGCCAGGAGACCGGGGCGATTTCGGGAACCCTGCTCGAAGCCTGGGAGGGGAAGCCGCTCGCTGGCGTCGCGGTGACGGTCCGGGGAACCACCTTGGCCACGACTTCCGACGGGCAGGGGCGATACCAGCTGTCCAACGTCCCCGTCGGCGATCAGGTCGTCCGCTTCTCCCGGTCGGGGTACGCCACCGCCGTGGTGACGGACGTTCGGGTGCTCGCGGGGCAGACCACGACGGCCAACGGAACTCTCCGACCCGAGTTTTACGAGATGGAGGAGTTCGAAGTGACCGCCGAAGTCTTCTCGGAGCAGGCGGTGGCCATTCTCCAGGAACGGCAGGGGTCCAGCTCCATCATGGATGCGATCGGGTCGGAGCAATTCCGAAAACTCGGCGTCTCCGACGCGGCCGATATCATGACCAAGGTCACGGGAACGACGGTGGTGGAGGGCAAGTTCGCGGTGATCCGGGGTCTCGGGGACCGGTACAACGTGACCCTGCTCAATGGGGCGGAGGTGCCCACGGCGGATCCGTATCGGCGCGCCGCGCAGTTGGACATGATCCCTGCCGGAATGATCGACCGGGTCCTCGTGAGCAAGACCTTCACGCCGGACCTTCCCGGGGGGTTCGCGGGAGGCGCGGCGAACATCATCACCCGGTCGTTTCCCGAGAAGTTCACGCTGAGCGTCATGCTGGGTCAGGAGATCAACACCCAGTCGACCGGCAACGAGGATTATCTTCGCTACAAGGGTGGCGCGACGGATTGGGCGGGTTTCGACGACGGTTCGCGCCAGCTTCCTCCCGAGCTTTCGTCCGCGAGCCTGGACCAGTTGATCACACCGCCCCGCGTGACCCGCGAAACTCCCGAACAGGCCCAGGAACGTCGCGCGCAGGCGGACCGGGTCCAGGACAGCCTGAACTCGTTCTCGAGCTATCAGTTCGCGCCGACCACCGAGGCGCCGCCGCCGAACATCTCCGGCGCCTTGAGCGTTGGGGACTCGATGCCGGCCGGTGTGGGCAAATTCGGCTACCTGGCGTCCGTCACCTACAACCGGCGGTACACATTTTATGACGACGGGGTCTCGGCGAAGTACCGGAACGCCGACGTCGACACCGAGCCGTACGAGACCTACGTCGACGCGCGATCGTACACCGAACTGAACTGGTCGGGCGTCGTCGGGCTGGGCTACGAGCTGAGCGAGGACCACGAATTTGGCTTCAATTTCATCTACAACCGCGCGGCGGAGGACATCGCGAGGCGCCAGGTGGGTGAGCGTCCGGAGAACTTCACCAACCGCGTCGTCGACCGCAGCATGCTCCACTGGGCCGAACGCGATCTTCAGAACTTCCAGATGCTCGGTCGCCACGCGTTCCCGGACTGGCTGGACATGGACGTCAACTGGCTGGTGTCGCTCGCGGGGACGAGCCAGGACGAACCCGACCTCCGGTTCTTCAACTACGCGCGGGACGCCGACTACACGAACAACGAGATCAACAACAACTCGCTTCCCGAACCCTCCGTTCCCACCCGGACCTGGCGGAGGCTGGATGAGTCGAACCTGAACGCGCGGTTCGACGACACCATCAAGTTCCAATGGCTGCCCGAACTCGAGACGGTTTTCGGGGTCGGGACCTCGGTCAGCTTCTCGGATCGGACCTTCTTCCAGAAATCCTTCGGTTTTGAGGAGGGTATTCCGCAACCGAGCGATCCGTGGACGGTGGACGGAACGCCGAACAATTTTTTCACGCCGGAGAACCTCCGCTACCGGACGGAACTCAGCTCCCGGGGGGCGACGAACTACATTTTCCCCCGGCGCTTTCAGATCCAGCAGTTCGGTGACTTCACCTACGTCGGATCCCAGGAGATCATCGCCGGCTATTTCAAAGTGGAACAGGCCGTGACGCCCTGGTTGCGCGTGTTGGGCGGGCTGCGCCCGGAATCCACGGAACTGCTGATGGAGTCGGTTTCGAACCGGGGCAACACCAACTCGACGGTGACCCAACTCGACATCCTGCCTTCGGCGGGGCTCGTGTTCGCCCTCCGCAGCAACATGAACTTCCGGCTCAGCTACTCGGAGACGGTGGCCCGCCCGACCTACCGCGAATTCGCGGCCTACGAAGCGTACGATCCTTTCGGCGACGAAATCGTGCGCGGGAATCCGAACCTCACGATGAGCGCGATCAAGAACTACGACGCGAGGTGGGAATGGTTCCCGAGTCCGGGAGCCGTTCTCTCGGTGGGCGGGTTCTACAAGAAGCTCAAGGATCCCATCGAGAAGGTCATCGTCACGTTCGGGGGCGGCATCGTGAGCTTCGAAAACCGGGAGGAGGCGACCGTCTATGGGGCGGAGTTCGAGGCGCGGCACCAGCTCGACATCATCGACGAGCTCCTGGCCGATTTCTCGGTCGGCTTCAACTTCTCCTACATCATCTCCGAGGTCCCGCTGACCGAGCAGGAGAAGATCAACGACCCGGCCTCGCCCGATCCGCGCCAGCTCTACGACCAGTCCGAGTGGATCGCCAACATGGACTTCTCGTGGGACAACAAGCGGCTTGGGACGACCGCCACCGTGGCGTTCAACTGGGCGGCGCCCCGGATCTATCTCGTCGACGTGGGGGGGCCGGACGTCTTCGAGCATCCCCCGATGATGGTGGACCTCATTGTGTCCCAACGCCTTTCGGACCATTGGAAACTGCGGTTCACGGGCAGGAACCTGCTGAACGCCGAGTACCAGCGGACCTACGGGCCCGACCCGGATCAGCGCATCTACTCGCGCAACACCCGGGGCACCCTTTTCGGGATCCAGGCGACCTACGAGTACTGAGCCGCGGCGTTGGGGATGGGTTCGGCGGGATATCACAGGACCGTAACAAGGATGTCCTGCGGTTGTTTCGACGGGCGGGCCTGCTGTGGGCTCCAGACACGACTGGATTCGCTGACTGATTGTTCTCCATAGCTCGCTCGCCTCATGAAACTCACATTCATCCACCGAAGCCTCGGGCTTTGCGCGGCGGGGTTGGCCCTGGTCGCCGGCCCTCGCACCCAAGCCGCCACCAACGAAATCTCGGGAGCCCTCACGGGCGAGGTTCGTTGGACGGCTGACAACGTCTACATTCTGACCGGCTACACCTACGTCCTGAGCAATGCCGTCCTGCGCATCGACGCCGGCACGGTGATCAAGGGCCGCAACGGGACCGCGCCCAACTTTGGAGTCCTGTATGTCTGCCAGGGTGCCCGGATCATGGCGGAGGGCACCGCCCGGAAGCCCATTATCTTCACCGCGGAGGATGACGATGTGGAGGATCCGGAGGATCTCCTCATCACCGACCGTGGATTGTGGGGAGGCGTCGTGATCCTCGGAAGTGCGCCGATCAACAAGGCCGTGAGCGCGGCCGGGGACGCCGCCACGCCGAAGTACGAGGTCTACGAAGGACTCGAGGACATCCAGATCGAAGGGCAGCACGTCCATCGCTTCGGGGGCGCGGACCCCGACGACAATTCCGGCGTGCTCCGATACGTGTCCATCCGGCACGGCGGACAGCGGTTGAGTCCGGACAAGGAGATCAACGGCCTGTCACTGGGGGGAGTGGGTCGCGCCACCACGATCGACTACGTCGAGGCCGCTTCGTTCGCGGATGATGGCTTCGAGTTTTTCGGTGGGACCGTCAACACGAAGCATCTGGTCTCGGTGTTCAACGACGATGACGCCTTTGACACGGACATGGGTTGGACCGGGAAGAACCAGTTCTGGTTCGCGCTTCAGTCGAACGACCGGCGCGACAACGGTTCCGAGCAGAACGGCGAACCGAACGAACGCAACGATGGAACCGGGGTGCCCGCGGCGACCTACGAGATTTACAACGCGACGCTGATCGGCGCCGGAGCCTCCGCCGGCGGCGTGGCCAACAACCACACCATGCTGCTTCGCCGATACCTCCAGGCCGGCTGGTACAACTCCATCTTCACGGATTTCAATGGCCAACCGATCAATGGTGGCGGACCGCAGACGGGTTCGTCGCCGAAGCTGATGGACAATCTCTGGTGGGGATTCACGGATCCGGTGTTCACGAACGATCTCTTCACCGTCGCCGCCAACAACAATGCGACCAACGTGGACCCGCAATTGCGTGCCGTGGGCCGCGAGACGCCCGGTTCGCTGGATCCCCGACCCGCTCCGGGCAGCCCCGCGCTGGAGTCACCCCGCACGCCACCGACCGACGGGTTCTATGCGCCCGCCCGGTATCGAGGCGCGTTCGATGATCGCAACAACTGGCTGCGCCATTGGACGTCGCTGGCTTCCTCCGGCCTGATCCCCGAAGCCGTCAATGAGGTGGTCGTCTCCTCCGAGGCGATCTCAGGCGACGTGACCTGGTCGTCCACGAACGTCTACATCCTCACGGGCTACACCTACGTGCTGTCCGGGGCGACCCTTCGGATCGAACCGGGGACCGTGATCAAGGGACGCAATGGCACCGCACCGAATTTCGGAACCCTCTTCGTCTGCCAGGGCGGCCGGATCCTCGCCGAGGGCACCCCGGGGAACCCCATCATCTTCACCGCCGAGACCGACGATCCGAACGACCCGGAAGACCTGCTGATCACCGACCGAGGGCTGTGGGGCGGGGTGGTCGTTCTTGGCAGAGCGCGGATCAACAAGGCGGTGAATGCCGCGGGCGATGCCACCGTGCCAAAGTACGAAGTCTTCGAGGGACTGGAGGACCGCCAGATCGACGGGCAGTTCGTTCATCGTTTCGGCGGATCGGACGACGACGACAGCTCCGGAGTGATCAAGTACGTGTCGATCCGGCACGGCGGCCAGCGCTTGAGCCCGGACAAGGAAATCAACGGCCTATCCCTCGGCGGGGTTGGGCGCGGGACGGTCGTCGAGAATGTCGAGGCGCTGTCCTACGCCGACGACGGATTCGAATTCTTCGGTGGCTCGGTCAACACGAAGTACCTCGTCTCGGCGTTCAACGACGACGATGCCTTCGACATGGACATGGGTTGGAACGGGAAAAATCAGTTCTGGTTCGCCATTCAGTCGAATGACCGCCGCGACAATGGGTCGGAACAAAACGGCGAACCCAACGAGAGGAACGACGGCACAGGGGTGCCGGCGGCGACCTACGAGATCCACAATGCCACGATGATCGGCGCGGGAGCCGCGGCCGGTGGAACCGCCAACAACCATGCGATGCTGCTCCGGCGCTACTCCCAGGCGGGATGGCACAACAGCATCTTCACGGACTTCAACGGTCAACCGCTGAACGGCGGAGCACCCCAAACGGGGTCGGTTCCTAGGATCACCGACAATCTCTGGTGGGGATTCACGGATCCGGTGTTCACGAACGATCTCTTCACTGTCGCCGCCAACAACAACTCGACGAACTTGGATCCGCTGCTCGTGGGAATCAGCCGGGAAGCCGACGCGGGCCTCGACCCGCGCCTTCAGAAAGGAAGCCCCGCCATCGGAGTGTCCACAGTGCCGTCCGGTGACCCCTTCTACTCGGCGGCTTCCTACAAGGGCGCCTTCCAGGATCGCAACTGGGCGACCGATTGGACGGCCCTTTCCGCCTACGGGATTCTGAGCGGGCAGGGTGGTTACCATCCGGTCGACGGCCCGGCCGTTCCGCCTTCCGAACCCGCGACCCTGACGGCGACGCTCGAGCCCACCGGACTTCGGCTCACTTGGACGCGCGGAAAACCGCCCTACACGGTCCAACGCAAGTCCGCGTTGGATGCGGCGGCTTGGACCGACCTCGGAGTCGTGAACGAGACCACCATCGTGGTGCCCATCGTCGCCGGAGCCGGATACTTCAGGGTCGTCAGTCCATAATTGC
>JBFWOK010000204.1:0-11320 GCA_050250555.1 Limisphaerales bacterium | reverse complement strand
TCGGCAACGGAGCTGAGCACCTAGCGTGAGTCACCCGAAGGCCCCCCCTCCCTCGCCGCCGCCCGCATTCCCTCCGGCGCGGAGGCCGGACATGAGCTGGAACATCCGATGCCGCCAATACGGCACCGGCGCCATCAGGAGCGTTCCAGTCCCCTCGTAAATCCGCACAAAACCCTCTCCCGAAGTCATCGAACTGAACAGGGATCGGGTGGCGCGCTGGGCGGAGTATTGGATGTCGCCGCTCCGAGCGAGGACGTAGTTGCCGTCGACGGTCATCCTTTCGTTGTTGAGGTTCACAACCTCCACGGCGCCCTGGCATTGGAGGACGATGGTTCCCTGGCCACTCAGCTTGGTCTGAAAATCGAGGAAGCCCTCCCCGCTCTTGAACGCCGTGAGCGCGCTCTCCCGGTGGACATCCACGGAGATCCCCATCTCCGACGCCCAGTAGGAACCGCTTTCCGCGATCCAGGTTCGTCCCCCGCCGTCGAAAATGTGGAACCCCCCGAACGAAGGCTCGAGGAACAGGTCCCCGGTCCCGGTGTAGGTCGGGCGGAAGATCTTCTCGCCCGTGGCCAGGGCTTTGAAGAACCCGCCAAGACCGGGGGACTTGGATTCCATCGTGATCGCTCCCTTCATGTAGTAGAGAGCGCCGGACTCCGTGCGAATCGTCTCGTCCCGCAAAGTCACTTTCACGAGCCGGACGCCTTCCTGTACGATGATCTCAAATTGGGCCATAGGTCGCTCCAACCTGCGCAATCCGGCCGCGGAATCAACATTTCAGGTGCGCGTTCCCTCCCGCCGCCGGACTCTTGGCGCGTCACCGCGCCCTCGGGCCATCCACCTCCATGAGCCAGGAACCCAAGCAGCTGGGATTCGATTTCGACGCGGACACCGACGCGGACGCCGGCGCGGAGCCATCCGACGGGCTCACCCGCTGGCACGAGGAGCGTCGCCTGGCTCTCAAGGAGATGGCCCGCCAACTCGGACTGCCCCTCGATCGGCGGGTCGAAGTGATCCTCCGCGGCGGCGTCCGCCTTCGCGGGACGCTTCACCTCGCGAGCGAGGAGTTGTTCATCGAACCCAGGCGGGACCTCCGACTGGAGCTTCGCATCGACCGCTGCACGTTCCTCCCCACCGAAATCGAATCCTGCGTCCGGATCGACGACTGAGCGGCCCGGGCCGACGAACGAACCCCGGTCCAACCGGCCGCCGCGTCGCGACTCCCGTCGATCAGATCAGATCAGATCAGATTTGCTCGAAATAGCGGCGCTTTTCCCAGTCGGTCACCGCGTTGCTGAAGGCCTGGTGCTCGAGCCGCGCATGCCGGACGTAGAAGTCCACCACGGCATCCCCGAAGGCCGAGCGCGCGAGGCGTGATCCTTCAAAAAGGTCCGTCGCCTCCGCGAGGCTGCTCGGAAGCCGTTTCAAAGCTTCATCGACGTAGGCGTTGCCCCGGTATTCGTCCCCGCAATCCAAGCCTTCCTCTACCCCCGCGAGTCCCGCCGCAAGCATCGCAGCCAGGGCCAGGTACGGATTGGCGTCGGCGCCCGGCATCCGGTTCTCCACCCGAAACGAGGTGTCGTGGCCCACGATTCGAAATCCGGTCGTGCGATTGTCCGTCGCCCAGGCCATCCGGGTCGGCGCCCAGCTTCCCGGCTGGTAGCGCTTGTAGCTGTTCACCGTCGGCGCAAAGAAGAGACAGAGCTCCGGCGAGTGGGTCATCAGACCGCCGAGGAACTGGCGGAAGAGGCGGCTCGGGCCGCCCGGGGATGATCCCTTGGCCCCGCGACGGCCGGCGGGCGCGTCCCAAAAGAGATTCCGCCCCGCCTTCCAAAGGCTCATGTGGACGTGGCAGGAGTTTCCCGCTTCGGACGGAGCCACCTTGGCCATGAAGGTCACGGATTTCCCGAACTGGGCCGCGATCTCCTTGACCCCCTGTTTGAACACCACGTGGCGGTCCGCCATCTCGAGCGGTTCCGCGTACCGGAAGTTGACCTCATGCTGGCCGCGACTCCATTCGCCCTTGCTGTTCTCGATCGGAACGCCGGCCTCCGTGAGCCCGTTCCGAATCGCGCGCATCAATGGTTCGTCCCGCCCCGGCTGAAGCAGGTGGTAGTCGATCCGGTAATCGCTGGAAGGCTTCAGGTCGGCGTAGCCGCCGGCGCACGCGGATTCAAAGGTCTGATTGAAGAGGTAGAACTCGAGTTCCGTCGCCGCGAAGCTCGTCCAACCGCGGGCCGCGAGCCGCGCCAGTTGGGATCGCAACACGGACCGGGGCGCCTCCGCCACGAGAGTGCCGTCGTGCCGCTTGTAGTCGCAGAGGACCAGGGCGGCGCCCGCCTGCCATGGGAGGATTCTCAGGGTCGCCAGGTCCGGGCGGATCTCGAAATCCCCGAACCCGGACTCCCAGTTGGCCACCTGGAAACCGTCCAGCGGATCCATGTCGAGATTCACGGTGAGCAGGTAGTTGCACCCATGGGTCCCGGACCCGACGCATTCCTGGAGGAAGAAGTCGGCCCGATACCGTTTGCCGACCAGCCGGCCAAAGGGATCCGGAAAACCGACCAGGACGGTGTCGATGGCCCCTGATTTCACCCTGGCCTTCAATTCAGCGAGCGTCATTCGGTCATTCTCCCACGTAGATGTTCTTGAGTTCCGTGTACCCTTCCATCGCGGCCATCCCGAGATCCCGACCGAGACCGCTCTGCTTGAAGCCTCCGAACGGAGCCTCCACATGGACGCTGCTGTGGCTGTTGATGCTCAGGACGCCGCTCTCGACCGCCCGCGCCACACGCAACGCCCGTCCCAGGTTGGAGGTCCAGATGGATCCGCTCAGCCCGTACGGCGAGTGGTTGACCTCCCCGATCATCGACGCCTCGTCGTCGAAGGGAGTGATCGCCACAACCGGACCGAAAATCTCCTCGCGCCAGCATCGATCGGTCTTCCTGACGTCCAGCAGCACGGTTGGTTCGAGAAAGAATCCCTTGCCCGCCGGCCGCCGGCCACCGGCGGCGAACCTGGAACCGCGCACCTTCGCATCATCGAGGAACGATTCCACCGAGGTCCGCTGCGCGGCCGACACCATCGGCCCCACTTGCGTCGCCTCCATCGCCGGATCGCCCACAACCAATCTGCGCGTCGCCGCCACGAATCGCTCCACGAATCCCTCGTAGATCGCCCGCTCGATGAACATCCGGCTTCGCGCGCAGCAATCCTGGCCGGTGTTCGCAAAGACGCTCATCGGCGACGTCTCCGCCGCCCGCTCCCAGTCGGAGTCCGCGAAGACGATGTTCGGGGATTTCCCACCGAGTTCGAGGGAGATCCTCTTCACGTCCCTGGAAGCCAGTTCCATGATCCGCCGGCCGATCTCGGTCGAGCCCGTGAAGGACACCTTGCGGATCAACGGATGGGTCACCAGCGCGTCACCTATCGTGGATCCTCCGCCCGGCAGGATTTGCAGGACCCCGGGAGGGAGCCCGGCCTCATGCGCCAGTTCTCCCAGCTTCAGCGCCGTCAGGGGCGAAATCGATGCGGGCTTGAGCACGACGCAATTCCCCGCCGCCAGCGCCGGAGCCGCCTTCCAGCACGCGATCGGGAACGGGAAATTCCAGGGAACGATCGCGGCCACGACCCCCATGGACTGGCGCAGCGTGAAATCGAGTCCACCCCGGGCCACCGGGAGTGTTTGGCCGCCAAACTTGGTCACCGCACCCGCGTAGTACTCGAAGACCCGCGCCCCCAGCCCCGCCTCGTCCCGGGCGTCGACGATGGGCTTGCCGATCTGCAGACGCTCAAGTTGGGCGATCTCTTCCTGGTGTTCCCTCAGTTTCCGGGCCACCGCGTGCAAAATCGCCTCGCGCTTCCCCGGCGGCAGGTCGCGCCACCCGGACACCCACGCGCGCTGCGCCGATTCCACGGCGGCCCCGACATCACCGACGTCCGCCGCCGCCACTTCGACCAAAGCGTCCTCGGTGGCTGGATTCACCAGCGCCGTGCGACGCCCTCCCCCGCCACCATCCCGCCAGTCTCCATCCACAAACAGCCTGTCAGGCAATTGCATGGCGCGAGTGTGCCAGCCACCCAGCCGTCCCTCCAATCGAATCACCGCCGACGGTCCCGCAAAGTGTCGGCCACCCGATGTCCCGCCAGTCTCCCGCCAGGTTTCCAAACCGCTCGCAACGGATGCCATCACCTCCCGCCGACTGGAAGGCCGGCGCCGCGGGTCGCTGGTTCATCGGCCCAGGTCGAGGCGCGGGGGTCCCCGAAACCGTCGTCGTTCCAACCCGAACCAAACGACGACCATCAGCGCGGACACCCCACCCACGATCGGCACCGCCTGCTCATTCGGCGGCTGCACGCCGATCACCAGGAGGAACACACAGAAGACGACCGATACCATCGCCAACGGCCGGTACGCCCGGCCCAGATGCCACGGTCCAAAACGGGTCCACCATCGTCCATGAGCCATCCAACCCGCCGCCACGGGCAGAACGTAGGAGAGATAGAGGAACACCGTGCCAATCGCCGCGATGGTCTCGTAACGCAGAAGGATGATCAGAAGCGCCGAACCCGCCGCCGAATTCCAGACCGCCGTCGAAGGGGATCCCGTCCTCCGATTCACCCGGCGAAGGAACGCCGATCCGGGAAGCCCGCCGTCCCGCGCGAAGGCGAAGGTCATCCGGGACGCCGAAGTCAACGCCGCCAAACCGCAGATGTATTGAGCCAGCACGATCCCTACCAGCAACAGCCAGGCCAGCGCGGCGGGAAGGGAACCCTTCAGAATCCAGGGCACGACACCGGCACCCTGTTCGACGCCCTCCCGAACGCTGGGCATGGCGAGCAGCAGAGCGGCGATCATCATCCAACCCATGGCCGCCGACACCGCCACGGATCGGACAATTCCGCGCGGGACGTTCCTCGCGGCACCCACGGTCTCCTCCGAGGTGTGGGCGGACGCATCGAAGCCTGTGATCGTGTACGCCGGCAGCAGCAACCCCAGGCAGAAAAGCCAGAGAAGGTTCGATTGTTTCGGGAAGATCGGTCCCGATTCGGGAAGGCCCGAAAAATTGGTCCAGGTCCAGAGGCGCGACCATTCGAGGTTTCGCGTGGATAGGAGAAGGCCAAGGGTCATCACGGCGGAAACGCCCAGGATCACCCACCCGCTCAGGTCGGTCAGTCGCGTCGTCAGACGAATGCCGTAGTGATTCAGGAGGGCCTGCGAAAGAAGCATCCCGATCACCACCAGCATCCGCGTCCGCACGGGATCCGCCCCAGCCGGAAGCCCGAACGTCGCCACCGCGAAGTCGTAGGTGCCGGCATTGATGGCCGCAAGGACCGTGACGAGGCCCGCCAGGTTGAACCACGCGGTGCACCAGCCAAGCCCCCGTCCCCCAAGGATGCACCCCCAATGGTAGAGACCTCCCGCTGTCGGAAACGCCGACGCGATCTGCGCCATCGTCAAGGCGACCGCCAGGGAGCATAGGCACGCCAGCGGCCACCCCAAGCCGAGGCTGGCACCCCCGGCGCTTCCCAGACCGACGTGGAACGACGTGATCCCACCCGCCAGGATGCAAATGATCGAAAGAGAAATCGCGAAGTTGGAGAACCCGCTCATGCGTCGCGCCAGCTCGGGCTCGTACCCCAGCAGGCGCAACTGCCGTTCGTCCTCGGATGAATCCGTCGGAGTCATGAAGGCCGGAAAGCGCTCACAGGACTTCGAGGTACAACGCCCTGAAATCGTCGGCCGTCACGGGAACGGCATTCGTCTTGTGGCACGGATCATCGACCGCCTGCCCCACCAGGGAATCCAAAAGTTCCATCTTCACTCCGTGCTCGCGAAGCTTCGTGTTCATCCCAAGCCCCGCCAGGAATTGGGTGACAAACCCGATGGTCTTGCAGTCGGCCTCTCCGTCGGTCGCACCCACCACATCCAGCCCGCACGCCAACCCGACCTGGCGATACAATCCCGGCTTCCGCCGCGCGCAGAAGTTCATCCCCGCCACCAGGCAGAGCGCATTCGCCAACCCGTGATGCATTCCGCAGAGGGTCGAAAGCGGATGCGCCATCGAATGCACCACACCCAGGTCCTTCTGAAACGCGACCGCCCCCATTGCCGCCGCCACAAGCATCCGCCCCCTCGCGTCCAAATCGGTCCCGTCCTTCACCGCCCGAGGCAGCGCCTCGACGATCAGCCGGATGCCCTCCAGGGCGATGCCGTCGCACATCGGGTGGAACTGCGGGCACGTGTAGCTTTCGATGCAATGGGTCAGCGCATCCGCACCCGTCGCGGCCGTGAGTTTCGGCGGCAGACCGACCGTCAGCTCCGGATCCAGGATCACCAACTTCGCCATCAGCTCCGGATGAAAAATCACGGCCTTCCGCTTCGTGGCGTCCAGCGTGATCACGGAACTCCGCCCCACCTCGCTCCCCGTCCCCGCCGTCGTGGGGATCGCCACCAGCGGCGCCAGTCCGCTCCAGTCCGCCGGCTCGGAATAGAACTTCATGAAATCGAGCCCCGGCTGCTTCGCCAGGAGCCGCGCCGCCTTGCCCGCGTCCAAGGGACTCCCACCGCCGATCGCAATCACCCCGTCGCAGCCCTTCTCCCGAATCAAGGCGGCCGGCTTGCGCACGTCGTCCTCGATGGGATTGGGATGAACGCCCGCGAAGAGAAACCAGTCGCCATCGCGCCGGTCCTCCCCAAGCACCCGCGCCAAAGCCTTGAACGCCTCGGTCCCCGCCACGCCCTCGTCGGTCACCACCAGCGGCCGGCGCACCCCCAGACGGGCGAGGTGGGTCGGAAGTTCCCGCAAGGCGCCCGGCCCGAATCTCGTCGGGGTCGGGAAGGAAAACGTGGTCAGGCTAGGGATGGTGCTCATGCGCTTTTTTGGCCCGCACGTCGTCGCACGGAGCCCGATTCCGCGCAAGCACGGCCTGGTGGCGGGACACCGTCCAAGACTAGGGGTCAGTTCTTGTTATTGTCGCCTCGCCCCCCTCGCACCCGTCCCCACACCCAAAGGCCATTGGCGACAATAACAAGAACTGACCCCTTTGAAGAAGCAACAAACAGCTTGCCGAAATACATCCGTTGCCGATATATCCGCAGGCGTCTTAAATCTCCACGGTGCCATGCCTGCAAAAAACGCTGATCCGGATTCTTCGCTCCCGCTGACGTCGGCGGTGTTCCATGTGCTCCTTGCCCTCGCCGACGGCGAACTCCACGGATACGCCATCATGCTGGCGGTCCGGGAAACCACCGAAGGCAGGATCTCGATGGGGCCGGGAACGCTCTACGGCACCATCAAACGCCTGCTCGAATCGCAATGGATCGAGGAATCCGAGAGCCGTCCGGATCCGGACCTCGACGACGAACGGCGACGCTACTACCGACTGACCGGGCTGGGGCGGAGCGTCGTCGCCGCGGAGTCGCGACGGTACGCGGGCCTGGTGCGAGTCGCCCAAGCCAAGGGACTCCTGGCTTTGGTCTCGGGGCTCATCATCGCCTGATCTTCCTCCCCCGCGTCATGTCGCCCTTCCCCGAATCCCCGTCCATCAAACGCTGGACCCGCCTGTATCGCCGTCTGCTTCGGCTCCATCCGCGGGCGTACCGCGATCGGTTCGCCGACGAGATGACCCAGGTCTTTCGCGACCAGCTTCGCGAGATCCAAGAAAGCGGATCCAGTGCCCGGTTCCTGGCCTTTTCGATCGGTGCAGCCATCGACCTTCTTCGCTCGGTGATCCGCGAACGAATCGACGCATTACGAAATCCCATGAAGAACAAGACCCCGATGAATCTCTGGACACGCGCGTGGTGGAGCCTCGGCGCCGGCGTTCCCCTGGCGGGACTGGTGCTCGGCCTCGTGACCGCGGTGACCCTGTCACTTCCGCCCACGTTTCAGAGCACGACCCGGGTTCTGGTGCGGTACGTCGTCCAGGCAGCGACTGGAATGGACCCCTCGAACGCCGGGCCCTACGTGATGCAAACGGAGTCGGAGTTGCTGCTCTCGAGGCAAACCCTCGACCGGGTCAGCGAGCGATTGTCGCTGAGCGAACGCTGGAGTGGGGAGTATCTGGGGATCGGAAACGGCGCGTTGCAGCCGGCGGAAATCGCGGAACTCCTCCGCGACAGGATCGAAGTCCGCCAGATCAGGAACACGGGTGTGCTCGAGGTTCGCGTCTCGGATCGCGATCGGGAAATGGCGGCGGAAATCGCCAACGCGGTGGTGGCCACCTACCTGGAGATCAAGGCTCAATCCGCCCCGACGGCTCCCCAAACCGCGTCGATCATCGACCTGGCGGAACCCGGCTTGAAGCCGGTTCGACCCAACATCCCGCTGAACCTTTTCCTCGGGCTCATGGCCGCCGGATTCGTGGGCTTGGTCGCGAGCGGAACCGTCTGGTTCCTGCTCCGGAACGCCTCCAGGCGCCGACTCGATCCGCCGCCGATCTCCCCGGCGTAAAAGGACCTTCAGCCGTTGGTCAGGGCAGCATCTCGATCCGGTAGACCCGGAAGCCCGTGAACCCGCCGGTCTCGGCGCCGGTGTCCGTGTACTCGAACGCCGTGGTGACCGAAGTCACGGGGTTCCCCGCCGGCCGCCAGACGGCCGGAACGTCGTCCGAGTAGAACACCTGGTACCGCGCGCCCGCGAGCCCCGTCCACGTGAGCTTGAGTCCGGACGGGACCACCTCGATGTCGGCGATTTTCGGCGGTTCACTCGGCGGCCGGTTGACCCGGCGGATCTGGTAATAGCGCCACGGCGAACTCAGGGGCACGCAGTAGCTCAGTTCGATGCCGGTCGCCTCGAGGATTGGGCTGACGACGGTCCATGAAGGATCGGTGAACCGCTGCTTGCCTTCGACGAAGTATTCCGCGCCCAGGAGGGTGTCCCACACGAGGCACAACTGGAACGCCGCGTCCGCGGTCAGGCGGTAGTTCGGCACCGGAACGTTCGGCGGCGGCCCGGGCGGCACCGAGACGCCCTCGATCACCTGGAAGAAGCGGAATTCCGTCGCGGGATCCAGGCACAACCGGGCGGGGGTTCCGTCACCCCGGATCGCCTCGGAGATGACCGACCAGTTCGCATCGGTGGCGTTGCGTTTGCCTTCGACGAGGTAATCGAGGCCCGCGCGGGTCGGCCAGGAGATGCAGAGGCTGTCGAGGGTGAGTTCGACCACCACCAGTTCCGGCGGTATGGGCGTGGGTTCGGGGGGCGTGACGGCGCCGACTCCGACCCGGAAGAAGCGGTAGCCCCAATCGACGGGGTAACAGACCTCGGTGAACCCGGACGTCGCGGTGAGGCTCGGCGTCAGTGTGAACCAGTCGGGGTCGGTCGACACCTTCTTGGCTTCGACGAAGTAATTCGTTCCGGGCACGGAGGCGAAGCCGACGCAGATATTGTCGCCGTCGAGACGCAGGATCGGGACGGGAGCCGGGATGGGTTGGACCGGTGACTCGCCTTCAAGCACGTCGAAGAACCGCCAGGCGCCCGGCGGCTCAAGGCACCAGGTGGTGGACGTGTCGACGGCGGTGATCGTCGGCGAGACGGGAGTCCAGACGGCATCCAGGGCGTTCGTCTTCGCGACCACGTAGTAATTGGTGCTCGGGATCGAGACCCACGTGATGCAGGTGTTGGTCTCGGTGATGACGATGTTCGTGACGTTGCCCGAGATGGGCGGCGGCTCGATTCCGAACTGGGTGGCGGTGATCTCGTACCCGACGGGAACCGCCTCGTTGTTGGTGACCGCGAGGTACCAGATTCCGGGGCTCAGGGGGATGGGCGCGGAGGCCGGGTCCAGCCGGATCAGTTCGTCGCCGGTCCCGGGGGTGGCGGCGACGTAATGGGCGGTATCGGCATCCGGGAGCGGCGGTCCCTTCTTGAGGTAGAGATCGAGGTTTCCGGCTCCGGCCGAGGTCAGCTTGAACTCCGCGGCGAGCGCGTTGGTCTCGACCTCGAACTGGTAGTAGTCGAGTCCCGCGCCCGGCTGGATCGCCGCGTTGTAGGGAACGCCGTTCGTGAGGGGGATGACGTTGGCGGTCGATTCGGAGGCGCGGACCGTGTAGGTCGCGTTGTTGGTTCCCGGGTTGAGGACGGTCAAATACCAGTCACCGGGGGACAGGCCGACGGGGAACGAGAACGGCGTCAATTCGATCAACTCGTCCTCGAGCCCGGGATTCGCGCTTCGGTAGGTGAAGTCGAACAAGGTCGGGAGCGGCAGATCCTTGCGAAGGAGCAGGTCCACGTTTTCGGACATCCCGAAGACCTCGAACTTCGCGGAAAGCGCGTTCGGGCTGACGTTGAACGAGTAGTAATCCTGCGACGGATTGGGACCGACCGTGTTGGTGACGGCCAATTCGTTGACCAGCGGGGTGATCAGGCCGGGGGTTTCCGTCGCTCGGATCGCGTAGGTGACATTGGTCACATCGGCGTTGGCCACGGCCAGGTACCACCATCCGGGGGCCAGCCAGATCGGTGCGGTGGTGTTGGTCACCGCGATGAATTCATCGGCGTTTCCGGCGGATTCGGAGGCGAAGTGGAAGTCGAACGGCGTCGGGATGGGAAGCCCCCGCCGGACGTAAAGGTCCACGTTGCCGTCCGCTCCGAAGGTTTCGAATGTGGCCTGGACGGAGTTCGAGGAAACCAGGAAGGCGTAGTACTGGAGGTCGTCGCCCTGGACACCGACGAGCGGGTCGGCGGGCGGCGCGATGGAGTTGGTGTAAGCGATCGAGTTGGTGAGGTTGATGATCGTCGTGTACGTCTCGGTGACCTTGATCGAGTACTGGGCGGGCACGACGTCGCCATTGCGGATTCCGACGAACCAGATTCCGGGGATGAGCGGCTCCGGAAAACTCGTCCGCCCCACGACCACGGTGTCGATATCGTTCCCACCCGGAAGGTCCGAGCGGTAATCGAACACGTTCGGATTCGGCAGCGGATTCGGGTCGGCGGGATCCGGTGGCGTGATCCGGCCGCGCTTGATGTAGAGGTCGACGTTGCTGCCGCTCAACGGCGTCAACTCGAACTCCGCGCTGATGGCGTTGGAACTGACTTCGAACTGGTAGTAGTGCAGGCCGGGGCCGGGATCGATGGTTCCGACCCGGGCGACTCCATTCGTGAGGGATGGAACCACCGGGAACGGCGGATCCTCGCAATCGAACTGCACCATGATCCCAAACGGGTTGTCGGGACGGTCGGGTTGGAAGTTCCGCACCGCCAGGAAGTAGCGTTGACCCGGTCGGAGCGGGGCGGACGCCGGGAAGTTGGTGGTCTGCGTGAGCGTCGCGCGTCCTCCGGCCTCCGCATTGTGGTACGGGCCGTAGTCGTCG
>JBFWOK010000203.1:0-11328 GCA_050250555.1 Limisphaerales bacterium | reverse complement strand
AGTCGAAGGCGGGCGGGGGAATGGTCTTCGCTGAGGTAGAAGATCCCGTTGTCATCCGAGGTCATGAAGAACCGGTGCCATCCCGTCGTCTCGGGAATGAGATACCCGGTCAGGCGGGCGCCGAGGTTGTTGCCGTCGATGTCGTCCCGTGATGCGGCGACTCGCGAGACGTCGCGGGTCGAGTTGGATCCGAGGGGCCATTTGGGGCTGGCGTAGAGTTGGGAAAGCCGGGAACCGGGGATGCCTGTGAAGACTTCCTGACGGACGAGGCCGCGGACGGTTCCCCGCGCGATGAACGTTGCCGAAGCCGCGTTTCCGGCCAGCGATGTGCCGAGGCCGTTGCGGAGGCCCGTGACGGTGAGCGTGTGGCTGACCCCTCCGGCGAGGGGCGACGTGGTCAATAGGACCGTCCGGAGGTCGGATTGAAGCTCGGCGCCCAGGACCTGCGCGGAGCCGTTGAGCGTGTAGTTGGCTGGGGTTTCAGCGGTCGACCAATCCAGGACATCGGAGAAGGCGACCGCCACTTCCGTGAGCGAAGGGCTGGCGAGGGCGGATACCAGGGAAGGCGGCGATTCCACAGCGAGAGGGGCCGCGAGAACCGTTCCGTCGGAACCGGGTTGGAATCCGGTTCCGCCTTTGGCGGAGATCTGAAGGGCGGGGAACGCTTCGCCACGGTACCGGAGGACGATCCTGCCGGCGGAACCTCCGCCGAAAGACGCGCCCGCGGCTTCGGCTCCATCGGCGGTGATGAAGCCGTCGCCGACGACCTGGCTGGCGTCGATGAGGAGGCTGCCTCCGGAGGATCCGGCGCCGGTGGTCCCTCGGATGCCATTGGCGGTGATGGAACCGTCGACGCGCAACGTGCCCTGGACGCTGAGGCGTCCCGCGCCGCCGCCGATGCCATTTCCGGCTCCGCTGCCGAGGTCGATTGGGTCTTCGGAATCCCCATAACCGAGTCCTCCCGGATCGATTTCGGAAGCTTCGCCGCCCGGGCCGGCGTGGCCCGCGCCTCCGTTTCCGAGAGGGCTTCCCGGACCGCCGTCCGCCAGGTAGCCGAGGCCGTCGAGGTTGATCTGGGCGCCGCTGGCGACGACGAGGTTGCCGCGGATTCCAAGGTGGAAGGGGTGTCCCTGTGGATGTGCCACGATGCCTCCGGAACGGATCCGCGTGTGGGCGGGAATCACGACTTCGCCCCAGAACTCGGTGGGACCGGTGTCCTTGTCGAGCGGGGAACGATCGACGATGAACTCGCCGATCGGCTCCGAATTGTTTTTCAGAAAGAGGGTGCCGCCGCCGCCCTGTTGGATTCCGTTGCCGCCGCCCGCCGTCAGCTGGTCGCGGAGGGCGTCGTCCATCGCGTCAATGTAGAGCGCGATGCGTCCGCCGCCACCGCCCCCACCGCCGGTCGCGTCGACCGAGGCGTCGCCACCGGTGGCCGAGATGCGTCCGGAACCGCTGAGCAGGGTCGCGGTGACAAAGAGGCTGCCTCCCGAGCCGCCTCCGGCGTAGTCGCCGCCGACACCGCCGTCGGCTTCGAGGCGACCATCGACACGCAATTCGCCGTCGACGGTCAACCGGATGGCGCCGCCCCCGCGTCCGCCGTCGCCGTAGCCTGTGGTGTTTCCGGCGCCGCTGCCGGGAATGACGGGTTGGAAGGGATCGCCGTGAGTGGTGACCGCGACGTGCGCGAGTCCGGTTCCGCCCTTGCCTCCGTGACTTCCGCCAGCGGAGTGGGACGGGACGTCCTCGGTCGTGCCCGCGCCTTCGCCGCCGGCGAATCCACGCGCCGTGGCGGAGATTGCGCCACCGGGCTGGATGTGGACATTGGCCGGGAAATGAAGGGTCCAGGGGGTTTCGCCGACACGTGGAGCGAGGATACCGCCGTTCCGAATGACGAGATCGTCAGGGGTTGAGAACGTGGAATCGACCTCGGTGAAGCCGCCGGATTTCCCGCCGTTGTCGATGATCACCTGGCCGCGTGGGCTGGCATCAAGTTTCAGGTAGGTCGTGCCGCCGCCGCCGGGGAGCGAGCCATCGCCACCGTGGGTCGTGTAGGAGCCGGTGAACGTGTTCCTGGCGACGTGGACGGCAATCCGCCCGCCTCCGCCGCCGGCGCCGCCCGGGGCGTTGCCGGGGAGTCCGTTGCCGCCCGCCACCGAGATCGTGCCGCCGCCCGTGAAGCTGGGACCCGAAATCCAAAGACTCCCACCGCTGCCGCCGCCCGCGAAGTTTCCGCCGTTTCCTCCGTCGCTTTCGATGCGTCCGTCCACTTGGAGGTCGCCGCCGAGGATGATCCGGAGGGCGCCGCCGCCGTCGCCGCCGTCGCCGTGGCCCGAGGCGTCGGCGGCGCCACTACCGGGGTCGATCGGGTGGGTGATGGAACCGTAGTTGGCGCCGGGATTCAGGCCGTCGTGGCCGATTCCGCCCGAGCCGGCGTGACTCGCACCAGCGGTGCAGCAGGAGGCGCCGGGTCCGGTTCCTGGTCCGAAGCCGTGGGGAAGTCCCCTTCCCGAAGCGGTGATGGTTCCTTGCGTTTCGACGGTGACGTTGCCGAGCAGTCGGAGCGTGGTGGGGTTGGTGTCGAATCGGGTTGCGAGAACCCCTCCCCGCAAAATGCGGAGATCGGCTGCGAGCGTGAAATCCCGGTCGACTTCGGTCACGCCGTTGGTCTTTCCGGCGTTGTCGATGAGGACGAGACCGCGCGGGGAGTTGTCGGGTTTTCGGTAGATCGTACCGGCCCCTCCGATCTGGGAGCCGTCGCCGCCGTGGACGAGGACCTGACCAGCGAAGGTGTCCTGGGCGTAGTGCAGGGCGATCCTTCCGCCGCCGCCCCCGCCGCCGCCCAGGGGAAAGCCGTCACCGCCGACCGCGGAGAAGACACCCGCGCCGCGGATCTGAGAGGCGACGATCCAGAGGCTTCCGCCCGAACCGCCCCCGGCATAGTCGCCGCCCTCGGTTCCGTCGGTTTCGATCCGGCCATCGTTCTGGAGGATTCCTCCGACCACCAGTTTGAGGGCGCCGCCGCCAGAGCCGCCCGTGCCGTGCGAAAGCGCCACGCCGCCGCCGCTGCCGGGAGCGAACGGTTCGACGATGGATCCGTAAGTGGAAGTGGGCCTCCCGCCGTCGCGACCGAATCCGCCGGAGCCGCCGTGGCTCCCGCCCGCCGTGCAGCATGCGAGGTCGGGACCGGCGCCTTCGCCCAGGCCACCGGGGTGGCCCTTCCCATTCAGATTGATCGCGCTTCCCTCGCTGATTCCGAGGTCCGCTTCGAGGATCAGTTCGGGCGGCGTCGGCGTCGCGGGCGGGTGGGTGAGGGTCGCGCCGTTGGTCAGGTGCAGACTCTGGAACCTGTGCGTTCCCGAAAGGGTGAGCACGGCGCCATCGACCACGACGGCCAGGCCTTCGAAGTCGAGGTTCGACGCGTCGATCGTGGTGTCGGCCGAGATCACGGTCTGGGCGGTCGAAGCCGGGGCGAGCGGGAGCGCGAGGACCACGAGGCACAGGGCCAGGGAGGCGAGGGTAGGGCGATTCATGGGGAGCGAAGTTTTCCAAAATCGGGACACGTATTGCGGCTATGAACCCGAGGGGCATCACACGGAGGCGCGGAGGCACGGAGGGGGACGGAATCCATCCTCAAATCTCCGTGTCTCAGTGCCTCCGTGAGAGAATTCCGGTTCATGGGGAGGGAGGGATGGGCTTCAGAAGGCGAATCGGCCGGACACGGCAAGGGTTCGTTCCCGGTAGGTTTCCAAAGGGTCGTTGAGCGGGTGCAGGCGGTAGTCGGTATCGGTGAGGTTCAAAAGGCCGACGGCGAGTTCCGCGCGGCGTAGGAGGAAGCGCCAACCCAGCCAGAGGTTGAGCTGCCAGAAATTATCCCCGGCGAGTTCGGCGATGTCGTCGCGGTTGGTCTGGCGGGTCCAGACCGTGTCGAACGAGGCGAAGAACCCGGAGGGATGATGGTAGCGCAGGAGTCCTGTGAGTTGGCCGAGCGTGGAGTTCTGATGGCCGCCCTGGGTGACGTTGTCGTAGCGCACCGCGGGTGATTGGCGGAGGTCCGCGTCGGCGAGGCGGTAACGCAGGCTGGCGACCACGTCGCGGCCGATCAATTGACCGACGGTCGCGGAGATCGAGCGTTCGACGAATTCGAGATCCTCCGCGAAGCCCGTGGCGCCTTCGAATCCCGCGGGGGAGAAGGCGTAGCCGCCCACGGTCCGGTCGGCCTGGCTTCGGACCTGTTCGATGGAAACGGTCGTCCAAGTCCGAGACCGAAATGTCTGATCCCACGCGAAGCCGAGGGTTTCCATCCGCTGTCCCGAGACAGAGCCGGTGAGGGATTCGGGCAGGAGACCCCGGTAGGCCTGGGTGAAGCCGGCGATCTGAACGGGTTCGAGACGCTGGCTTTGGTCGACGCTGACTCCGCCGAGCGATCGGGTCCAAGCGGACCGGAGAACACCTCCACGCCAGGGTTGAAACGTGAGACCGAGTTTGGGAGAGGTCAGATCCTGGTGATCCGCGCCCTCGAAGACCGGGGCTGTCCGGAAGTTGACGGGTTGAGTGAGTCGATCGTGGGTGACCCCCAGGGTCAGGAGGAGGTTCTCCGCGATCTTCCACTGGTCGAGGGCGTAGACGCTGAACCGTTCCATGCGCGGATCGGCGGAGGAGTCGGCTGGGATGGCGTCGGAGAAGTCGGATGTGGCGAGTCGCGCGGTGGTGTCGAAGTCGCCGGACTGGTAACGGGCGCCCGCGATCAGTGTGTGGTTCGAGGCCTGCCAGATCTGCTGGAGTTCGACGGAGGCGCCGGTCAGGTCGCTGCGGTAGGCTTCCAGGGGAACCGCGCCTTGGTTGAGCGTGGTGATGCCCGTGGAATCTCGGAATGTGTAGGGAACCGAGTGGGCCGGGTTGTTGTATTCGAGAGTGAGATTCCAGGGGCTGACGAGGGCGAGGGTGTGGATTCCAGGGTTCCAGGTGTGATGCCATCCGATCTGGGCGGTGGGGTGATGGCGTTCGGAGACTCGGAGTCCTTCGATGAAGTCCGATGGGTCGTAGCGTGGGAGGGTGTCGCCCGAGTCCGACTGGAAGAAGCCGACCTGCAGGAAGAAATCATCGGCGCGGCCCGCCTGGATCTTCGTGGTGGCCGACAGGGCGGTTTGTTCGGAGTCGTCGTTGGGGCGTTGCCCGGTCCGGGACAGGTACTGGGCGTCGAGGGAGTACGCGAGGTTGCCGGCGAGTCCGAATTGCGCGGTGTGTTGGGACAGGTCGCCGTTGCTGGTCCAGAGGGTGGCGTTGGCGACGCCGAGCCGGTCCTGTTCGAAGAGGCGCGAGTATTCCTGGTTGGCGACCGTCTGTGAGAGCGGTCCCGCGCCGACGGGCGCCAGAAGGTTTCCGAGCAAATACTCGCTGTGCCAGGCGGTTTCGTAGCGGAGATGAATGCGCCGGGAGTCCCGCTGGAGGTCGTAGCTGTTGGCGAGGAAGAGGTGCGCGGAAGCGTTGGCGTAATCGGCGTTGACCGCGCGGGTGGCTTCACGGAGCGCGATGTCGGGAAGCCCCGCGTCGCCGAAGACTCCGGCGAGGTTCGCGCCGCGCACGGCCCGGTCCTGGTCCAGGCCCAGCCGGGATCGGAAGACGGCGCGTTCGTCATTTCTCAGGAGGGACTCTTGAAGCGCATCGACGGCGCCGTTGATGGCGTTCGCCTTCTGATCGAGGAGCGCCTCGTAGAGGTATGGCGTCGGATCGGCGGGATCGAGTTGGCGGGCGAGATCGAACTCGCGATGGGCCAGCAGGGGTTGTGACGTGGCGTGGAACGGCCGGTCCGACGCGAATGCTTTTCCGAGATAGCTGCGGAGAAGGGACCGCTGGGGTTCGCGGGCGGCGGCGATGAGCAGGTCGGTCCGGCCTTCGTCGAGGCGCCCTTTGCGGATACGGCACAAACCGCGACCCAGCCAGGCGTCGGCGAGCGTGGGATCGAGATCGATCGCCTGGTTGAAGGAGGTGATGGCTTCGGCGATCCGGTTGTCGGCGGCGTCGACGAAGCCGTGAAGGGTCCGGGCTTCCGCGAGCTGCGGACTCAAGGTGAGAGCTCGTTCGAGATGCGAGCGCGCCTCGCGGGTTCGGCCGAGGGCGAAGGCGAGTTCGGCCCTTCGCGCCCAGGCATGTCCGGAACGGGGGGCGTGTTCCGTTGCGATCCGGGCATGGTCGAGGGCTTCGGGAAGGCGGGCCTGGGCCTGGAGAAGGTAGGTGGCGGCGAGGAGTTCGGTGGCGAACGGGGAGGGCGCCGCGGCTTTGTCGTCTTGGGAAGCGTCGCGCGACGGGGCTCCGTTGACTGGGCTCGAAGGCGCCGGATCGTGGTGGACGATCGCCGGGTTCTGCGACGGGGTTTCGCCGAGAATAACGGAATCCAGGACATTTCGGAAAGCCTGGGCGATTCGATCGTGAGGGCCTTGGGCGGGAATGTTCTCCAGCAACTCCCTCGCGTTTGGTACACCTCCAATCGAGAGCCAGAGTGCGGCGAGGTAGAGCGCCTCCTCCGGGGACGACGGGGTCCGGCCAGCGGGGTAGGCGGCGAAAGCGCGGGCGACGGACCCCGAACGGTAGAGTCGGAGACTTTCCGCGAGGGCGGGCTCGGGAGGTTCCAACCATCCCAGATCCTCTGGGATGAGGACGGGCGGATAACGGAGGATCCATTGGATGGAGGAATAATCCCTGGGCGCGAAACCCCGGGTATCCGCCAGACCAAGATTGGGGCCGATCCGAACGCTTTCACCGCCGCGGAGATCGATGTCGCCCTGGTTGTGGCGCAGCCGAACCTTCCCGTCATGAAGGTGGACCGACGATGCTCCGTCCGAATCGATCCGGAAGGCCACGTCGGTTCCGAGCACCGCGGCGTTGATTCCCGCTCCTTGAACCTCGAAGGGCGCGGAGCCTTCGCGGTGAAAAAAGTAGAGAAGGCCGCGGAAGAACTGGAAGAGCAGAGAATCCCGGTTGGGCGCGATTCGGAACGTGGTCAACTCGGAGACCTGGAGGACGGAGCGATTCCGCAGGAGTAGCGTGGCCTGGCTGAACTCGGCGGTGCGCAAGGCGTCGCCGGCGTTCAGGGCGTTGTTCGTGGTGGCGGTTTGCCAGAGGTCCGACGGGCCACGGGAGATTTCGACCGTGCCCCGAAACGACAGGAGGACCGCTTCGGGGGGATGTGGGGGAACGCCGCTGACGGTTTGGGCGGAGGTTGTCGCGTCGAAAGCCAGCCAGACGCAGGCGATGGCTTGCCACGTGGTTGCGAGCAGGCTGTGGAACGCTCGCGGAATCCGGGGGGGAGTTGCGTTCCCAGGTCTGGGAAGAGCGGGGCGCTTCGTGGGGGGCGAAGGGAGCGAGGCGTATCGGACCGGGCCGGTCATTCCGGGGTGGGTACGGATGTCGCCATCGAATCCTACCTCGGCGGGGTGGAATTCTCGAAGATCCCCACCCGGCGGGAGATCACATGATACTAGGGACCGACCCCTCATGACCGAATTCCTTCCAGCGCCGCAACCATGGCTTCCATGGACTGGAAACGCTGTCGGGGATCCGGATCGCAGGCGGTCAGGAGGATGGAGTTGAGCTTCTTGAAAGCGACGAGGTCGGCGCGTTGGTCGAATCCGGTGGGTAGTTCGCCGAACTGGGACGCGGGTTTTCCGGTGACGACGACTGAGAGGAGCTTTCCGAGGGCGAAGATTTCGGCCGTGACGGTGCCTGTGCCTTCGTCGGGGATGTAGTCGGGTGTTCCCACCTGGCTGACTTCGCGGGGGTGATCGGCCAGGCCGGTGACGAGCCCGATGTCGGCGAGTCGGGCGCGGCCGCGGACGAAGAGCACGTTGGCGGGTTTGACGTCGCGATGGACGAGGCGGTTCTGGTGGAGGTGGGCGAGCGCCTGGCCGAGGGCAATCCCGATCTCGAGAGTCCGCTCGACCGAAAGGAATCCGTGGCGGTCGATTTCGGATCGGAGTGTGCGCGGGTTGTAGTGGTCCGGGTCGATCGATGCGCCTGTGACCTGGTCGTCGGCGGCTTCCATGACGTAGTAGAAAAACCCCTGGGAGTCGTCGCGGCCGACATGGAGGATCGGTGTGAAACCCGGGTGGCGCAGTGAAAGCGGTGAGTATCGGCGGATTCCCTGGAATTCCCGATCCGCGGCGGCCGGGTCGCCGGACGAACTTCGGCGCACCACCTTGACGGCCCGCAGGACGCCCGCCAGGTCGCGGGCGAGCCACACGGTTCCGTAGCCTCCACGACCGATCTCCCGGAGCAATGTGTAGCCGGGAATGGAGGGGTTCTCCGGGTTGAAACCCGGAACGGACGCGCCGAACGGAGCCGGTGCGGGGGACGGTGCGGCGGGTCGGTGGGGGACTTCCGCGCGGCCGAGGACGTGACACCAGGCTAAGGCGAAAGGGACTTCGGCGAAGGCTGGGACCCACCACGCGAACCACGTTTGCGTCCAGGCGACGGAGAACAGGCCGTAGGCCGAGACCGCGAGTGCGAGAACCAGGCTTCCGACCGCGGCCGGCACGGGTCGAACGAGGGAGAAACCGAGCACGGACGCGACGCCCACGAGGGTGAAAACACTCCATTCGGTCCACGCCGGCCATCGTCGGAGCATGTCGCCCCGCAGAAGGTTGAGCACCTCGGTGGCGACGATCTCCACGCCGGAGGCTTTGACCCGGGTGAAGCGGGTGTACGGGGTGGCGAGGTGGTCGATGCCCGACCGCGAAGGGCTGATCCCGGCGGTTGGGAATGGGCCTTTGTAGTCCGCGCCTACGAACACGATCCGGTCACGAAACTGGTCGGGTTCGAACTCACCCCGGAGAACCGCGGCGTACGGGATGCGGGGAAGGGAACCGGGAGGGCCGTAATGATTGAGCCAGAACCTCGGTGGAGCGGCGTTCGTCGACGAGGGGTCGTCGGGTCGGATCATCCGCACGACGGTTCGGGCGAGGGTGGGTCGTCCGTCCGGGGAGGGGATGGACTCGCGGATCGTTCCGGACTCGGGATAGCGGGGCGGTCCCCATTGGGCGACGGTTCGGAGCGGGCTGAAGGGGGGAATCACCTGGAAACCCGAGGCACCGTCCCGGACGAACGGTTCGACGGTGGCCGCGACGGCGACGTTGCCGGCTCGCCGGACGGCGTCCACGAGGTTCGCGTCGGCTTCGGCGCCCTGGACTTCGGGCTCCATGAACACGGAATCCAGCACGATGGCGCGGGGTTGGTGGGCGGCGATCCGATCGATGAGTTGGGCGTGGAGCTTGCGGGACCAGCGTTGTTCGGGGCGTTGTTGGAGGTCGATGTGGGATTGGAGATCCATGGTCACGATCACGGCCTCCTCGGGTATGACCGGGCGCCGGACCAGGTAGGGAAGATCGTAGCTCAGGTGATCCAAGGGGCGGCCCAGGGGAAGCGCCAGGAGGGCGATGATCGCCGCGCCAAGGATGCCGTGGAGTTTCCGGCGGGGACTTCGGGGCGGCAGGTCCGGCGCGACCCGTGGGATGCCGCGCGGGTTGGGAGGGCCGTCTTGTGGAAGGAGCGGCATGCCGGAAGAGCGCCGTGGTTCTAGGTGGCCCTCCGGACCCTGGCAAGGAGCCTTTCCCGTTCTCCATCGGACGCGGTTTGACGAAGGTCGGCGGGGACTGGTAGCACGCCGTGAGACGTTGCCATGGCCACCAAAACCTCGGACTGGGAAACAACCCGCGCGTCGCTCCTCCTGAAGATTCGGGATCCGGGGGACACCGCGAGCTGGGAGAAGTTCTGGATCCGCTACCATCCTGTCGTGCACGGATTCGCGAGGCGTTTCGCGCCCTCGGACGCGGATGCGGAGGATCTGACACAGGAGATCTTCATCAAGGTGTTCGGGGCCATCGGGAAATTTGTCTACGACCCCGACAAGGGTCGGTTCAAAGGCTGGCTTTTCCGCGTCTCGCGAAATGCCATCACCGACTGGCTGCGGAAGCATCGGCGCCGGTTGGCGGGGCAGCGGGACCTGCTCGATCTGGGAATGGAATCGATCGACGAACTCGCCCGGGTGGAAGGCGATCCCCTCTGGCCGGTGTTCGAGAATGAATGGCTGCGACTCCGGGCCGGTGTTCGGGCGAAGGTTCGGCGTTCCATGCCCGGGCAGTACCAATTCTACAAACTGGTGGTCGAGGATGGCTGGGCCGTTGAACGCGCCGCGAAAGTCATGGATGCGGAGCCGGGGTATGTCTCCAAGGCGAAGTGTGTCGTGGAAGCGGCCATTCAGGCGGAAATGTCGAGGCTCGAGAACAGCGGGCATCTGCTGGAAGGTGGCGAAGTTTAGCTGATCGGTTCCCGCGCTGAAACGAATGAGGCCGCCCGCGGGTTGCGGGCGGCCGTGGCTGCGGGTCTCGAACGTGTTGCGATGGGAGAATGACCGGACGGGCTCCCCGCGAGCGGGTTCGTCAGGGCTTGGCGAGCCGGTAGAAGCCGTGCTTCGCCGGGTCGTCGACGGCCACTTCCCGGCGATTGCCGAGGTTCACCACCGGCCGGTTGGTGAGGAACGTCCAGGGACCGTTGGGGGTGGGAGCGCCTTGGAGCAGGTAGCCCTCCGTTCCCGCGGTCGGCCAGGAGAGAAGGACCGCTCGCGCGATCCCGAGCGCGACGTCGGCTGGCGTGACCTGGAGTCGGACCGCTTCGGTGGCGACTTCACCAAGCGAACTGGTGATCCGGACGTTCACCGAATAGTCCCGGACTTCCGCGATCCGATCGCTGAGGGTGAGGGTGGTGGAGTTGGCGCCCGGGATCAGCTGTCCGTCGAGATACCACTGGTATCGCAGGACGCCGCTTCCGTCGCCCTGGACGGTGAACGTGGCGGATTTGCCCGCGGCGACGGTCTGCGGCGACGGCGCGTTGATCAGGAATGGCGGAACGTCGCCCGTGAACGCCCGGGAAAGGACCAGTCGGTAGGAGGTCGTGTAGGTCGTGTAGCGATCAACCTGGAGGTAGTAGGTGCCGGGTCCGAGCGTTTGCTCGATCAGCGCGTCGGTCCCCGAATAGCCGACGTCCGCCTTGATCTCCTCGAGGATGCCGTTCTGGTCCGTGTCCGCCAGGAGACGCAGCGTGATGTAGCCCGCGAGATTCTCCTTCGGAAGCAGGGCGATGATTTTCCGTTCCGGCCCCGTGATATCGAACCGGTAGAAGTCGGTCGGATCGGAGGGCCCGACATAATCGTCGACCTGCCGCGGAGTGGTGACATGTCCCAGGTATCCCGGTGTCGAGGCGTCGTTGTCGCGCAGACCCAGGGAAGTGGGTTTCGGGCTCTGGGCGAGCGTGAGGGCGTATTCCGAGGAGTAGGTG
>JBFWOK010000202.1:0-11334 GCA_050250555.1 Limisphaerales bacterium | reverse complement strand
CCGGATTCCGACCGTGGCCGGATCCCGGGTCCGGCCCGTCAGGTAGTCCTCGCCGCCGAGGACCGGGAACAGGAGGTTCGAGTACTGGCAGCCGTTGGTGGGTTCGAGGACCCGCCGCCAGGAGTAGGCGACGTCCTCGGCGAGAATGGGGCGGCCGGTCGACCAGGCGGCGTTCGTTCGGAGGTGAAAATCGTAGAGTCGGCCGTCCGGAGAAATCTCCCAGCGTTCGGCAATTCCGGGGAGGGGCCGGGCGGTTTGCGGGTCCGGACGGGTGAGTCCCTCAAACAGGGGGAGAACGGCGCGCAGTTCCTCGATGCCGGTCACGAGCAGCGGGTCGAGGGAACTGGGTTCGTTGCCGTTGAGGACGGTGAGATCGGCCTTGGGCAGGGGCTTGCAGGCGGAAAGGACCCCGATCAGGACGGCGAGAACCGTTGAAGCCGTTCTTTGGGGATGCGGACTCCGGCGCGGACGGGGGGGCGGGTCGGTGGGAAAGGAACGCCGCCCGTTCGGTGAAGCAAGCCGACGCTCACGGAGGCGCGGGGACACGGCGAAGGGGTCGAACGCGGTTTCGAAGGGGCTATAGGCCGAATCCCTGCGAAGCGCGGGATTGCGCGACGGGACGACCCGGAACATTTGAGATCATCACGGGGATCCCAATCCCCCGCGCCATGGTGCCTTGGTGACGGAGGGGGGCATGCATGAATTCATCGAACCGGTGGGCGATCCGCGGGAGGCGGTTCCGCCACGTCGGTTCAGTTCCCGGCGGGCTTGTTGGGATCCACCACGGCGGGCGTCGCGGGGGGCGTCTCGGGGACGGGTGTCACGAGGGGCGTGGTGGGCGTGGGGGCCGTGGGGGTTTCGGACGGGGCGGGGACGGCGAGCACGGGGGCCGGACTGACGACGGTCGTGGTGGAGACGAGGGGGGTGGTCGAGACTTCGGTGGTTGGAGTCGTGACGAGCGGCTGGAGGCCGGAGTTCGCGGGATCGGGAGTCGTGGGCGGAACCGCCTGGGATGCGCGGGCCTTTTCCTCGAGGGCGCGGGAGACGCTGAGGCCGCTCGAACGGTAGTGGCTGGAGATCAGGATCGAGAGCACGAGGGCGAGGCCGAGGAAGATGCCGACCGAGTACTTGGTGATCCGGGTCAGGACGTTGCCCGAACCCGCGCCGAGGAGCATCTCGCTCATGCCGGCGCCGAAGGCCATGCCGACGCCGGCTTCCTTTTTGGGAAGCTGGACGAGCACGAGCAGGATCACGAACAGCGCGATCAGCATGAGGACGAAGGTGAGGAGACCAATGGCGATGGACATGGCTGGAGGGGGCGAGCGGGTTTTTAGATCGAGTTACGGATGATGTCGGCGAAGCTGCGGGCTTCGAGCGAGGCGCCACCGACGAGGGCGCCGTCGACGTCGGGCATGCCCATCAGTTCGCGGGCGTTCGACGGTTTGACGCTGCCGCCGTACTGGATGCGGACGCGGCGGGCGAGGGGTTCATCGTACATTTCGGCGAGCACCTTGCGGATGAAGGCGTGGATTTCCTGGGCTTGCTGCGACGTGGCGGTCTTGCCGGTGCCGATGGCCCAGACGGGTTCATAGGCGATGATCGTTTCCTCGGCCAGCTCCCGGGACAATCCGGCGAGGCTTCCCCGGACCTGGGTGCCGATGATCTTTTCGGCGATGCCGGCTTCGCGTTCCCCGAGGGATTCGCCGACGCAGACGATGGGTTTGAGGGCGGAGGCGTGGGCGGCGGCGGCCTTCTTGGCGACGAGTTCGTCGGATTCCTTCTGGTACTGCCGGCGCTCGGAGTGACCGAGCACGACATACCGGACGGAGAATTCCTTGAGCATGGCCGCGGCGATTTCGCCGGTGTAGGCGCCCGGTCCGTGTTCGCTCATATTCTGGGCGCCCAGGCGGACGTTGGAATTGAGGAGCGCCTCGGAGACCGCGGGAAGCGCGGTGAATGGCGGGCAGACGACGATGTCGATCTCCTTGACACTGGCGACGTCGCGCTTGATCTCCTTGACGAGATCCAGGGCTTCGGCCGCCGTTTTGTTCATCTTCCAGTTTCCGGCGATGATGAGTTTTCGGTCCTTATCCATGGTGCAAAAACAGAAAGTGGGGGCGGATCGGAGACAGTAAGGAGGTAGGGAGGGATGGCGAGGCTGTGGGGACTTTCGTCGCGGATGGGTCGGTCGGATCGGTGGAGCGATTGGGATGGGGCTACTTGTCCTGGAGGGCGGCGACGCCGGGGAGGGTCTGGCCTTCGAGGAATTCGAGGCTCGCTCCGCCTCCGGTGCTCATGAAGGTGACCTGGTCACCGAGCTTGGCCTTGTTGATCGCTTTGACGCTGTCGCCGCCGCCGATGATGGACTTCGCGCCTTTCGCGGTGGCGGCGGCGACGGCTTTGGCGACGGCGAAGGTGCCCTCGGCGAAGCGCGGGTCCTCGAAGATCCCCATGGGCCCGTTCCAGAGGATCGTCTTGGACGAGGCCAGGATCTCGGAATAGTTGGCGATGGTGGCGGGGCCGATGTCGACGCCTTCCTCGGTGTCGGGGATGTTGTCGCCGGTATTCACCCGGGGTTGGGTGAGGTCCATTTTCGGGCGGCCTTTCTTGTCCTTTTTGCCGGAATCGACGGGTGTGGCGACGATGTTGTCGGAGGGCAGGACGAAGCGGATGCCGCGTTCCTTGGCCTTGGCGAGGGCCTTGAGCGCGATGTCGGTCTTGTCCTTCTCGACCAGCGAGAGGCCGACCTTGGCGCCTTGGGCGAGCTTGAACGTGTAGGCCATGGCGCCGCCGATGAGGATGACATCGGCCTTCTCGATCAGGCGGTCGATCACCTGGATTTTGTCGGAGACCTTGGCGCCACCGAGGATGACGACGAAGGGGCGGGCGGGGTTTTCGAGTTCGTCGCCGAGGAACTGGAGTTCGAGGTCGATGAGGAGGCCGGCGGCGCAGCGGCCGCCGCGCTGGGCGACGACACGGGCGACGCCCTCGGTGGAGGCGTGGGCGCGGTGGGCGGTCCCGAAGGCGTCGTTGACGTAGACATCGGCGACGGCGGCGAGTTCCGCGGCGAAGGCGGGGTCGTTGGATTCCTCGCCCGCGTGGAACCGGACATTCTCCAGGAGGACGACATCACCGGGTTTCATGGCGTCAACGGCGGCCTTGACGGCGGGGCCGGTGCATTGGTCCACGAAACGAACGGGTTGGCCGAGGAGTTCACCGAGGCGGGTGGCGACGGGGGCGAGGGACATGGCGGGGACGACCTGGCCGTCGGGTCGACCGAGATGGGAGGCGAGAATGACCTTGGCTTCCTTGGAAATGAGAAGCTTGAGGGTGGCGATCGTCGCGCGGATGCGTGTGTCATCCGTGATGATCATGCGCCCGTCCTTGTCGTCGAGGGGCACGTTGAAATCGACGCGGACGAACACCCGCTGACCGCGGACGTCGAGATCGTTGACGGAGAGTTTGGCCATAAGTCCCGAGGAACCTCAGGGCCGGGCAGGATACGTCACGGGGGGAGTCAGTCAAAGGCATTAAGGCGCATGGAGTCGGATGACACGAGATCGAGACATGGCTTGCCGGAATCGTCCTTGGTCTGGGTGGCGATCGGGGGATAGGATGCGGGACCGTGCACCTCCGCTGAAGCCTGTTGGATTCCCGTGCCCGGGAGGTTCGGGGTGGGGCGGCACGGCGGGCGGATCACGGTCCACCCTGAAATCCATGGCCATGGCGAAAACCCGGAGCGGCAAGACGGCATTGATCCTGGTTGTGGTTGTCCTCGCGGTCCTCCTGCTGGGGGCGCTGGGAACCTGGGGGTATTTGAGGAACCGGCAGGTGGCGTTGACGGTTCAGACCGAGAAGGCCCAGGTCCGGAACCTGACCGAACTGGTGATGGCGACGGGCCGGATCCAGCCGGTGACCAAGGTGGTGATCAATCCGGAGGTCAGCGGTGAGATCGTGGAATTGCCGGTTCGCGAGGGGCAGTTGGTGTCGAAGGGGGATGTGCTGGTCCGCATCCGGCCGGATCCGTACGAGGCGAGCCGTAACTCGGCGGAGGCGGCGTATCGTTCGTCGCTGGCGAACATCGAACTGGCGAAGGCGGAGCTGGAAAAGTCGAAGATCGAATGCGAGCGGTTCACGCAGTTGGCGGGGGCGGGACTGATCTCGGACTCGGAGTTTCTTTCCGCGAGAACGTCGCTGGAGGTCGCGCAGGCGCGGTTCGAGACGTCGCGGCATCAGGCGGACCAGACCAAGGCCGCGTTGGCCCGGGCGGAGGAGGATTTGACGAAGACGACGATCGTGGCGCCCATCGACGGGACGGTGACCAATCTGCGATCCGAGCGGGGCGAGCGCGTGGTGGGGACGGCGATGATGGCGGGCACGGAGATCATGACGGTGTCGGATCTCGACGAGATGGAGGCGCGGATCGAAGTGGGGGAGATCGACGTGGTGCTGGTGAAGGTGGGGCAGCGGGCGCGACTGGAGGTGGATGCTTTTCGAGACCGGAAGTTCACGGGGCGGGTGACGGAGATCGCGAATGCGGCGCGGACGCAGGGGATGAACACGCAGCAGGAGGCGACCAAGTTCGAGGTCAGGATCCGCGTGGAGGAGAAGGAGTCGTTCCGGCCGGGAATGTCGGTGACGGCGGAGGTGGAGACGCGTTATCGGACGAACGTGTTGGCGGTTCCGGTGCAGTGTGTCACGACGCGGCTGCCGAAGGAGGCGAAGGAAGAGGCCGCGCGGTTGAGGAAGCGCGCGGCGGAGGCGGGTCCGGACGCGGGTGAGGCGGAGTCCGGGAGCGCGGCGGCCAAGCGCGGCGCCGTCCAGGCGCCGAAGGCGATCGAGGTCGTGTTCGCGGTGCGGTCGGGGAAGGCGGTGATGCTGCCGGTGACGCGGGGGATCAGCGACGAGACGCATACGGAGATCACGGAGGGACTGACGGAGGGGGAGGAGGTCGTGTCGGGCGGGTACAAGGCGATCAACAAGGACCTCGAGGACGGGAAGCCCGTGAAGGTGGACAACGCGGTTCTTCCGTTCCGGCTTCGGAGCGAGGAGAAGAAGCCGTGAGCCTGATCCGGATCACGGGGCTGAGCCGGCACTACGTGATGGGCAGCGAGGTGATTCACGCGCTGAGGGGTGTCTCGGCGACGATCGAGCGGGGTGAGTATCTCGCGATCATGGGTCCGTCGGGATCGGGCAAATCGACGCTGATGAATCTGCTGGGGTGTCTGGACACGCCGAGCCAGGGGGTTTACGAGCTGAACGGGTTGAACGTGGCGGACATGGACGACAACCAGTTGGCGGAGATCCGGAATCGCGAAATCGGATTCGTCTTTCAGAGTTTCAACCTGATGGCGCGTTCGGACGCGCTGCACAACGTGGAATTGCCGTTGGTCTACGCGGGTGTGCCGCCGGCGGAACGGCGGGAGAGGGCCCTGGAGTCGTTGCGGCAGGTGGCGCTTTCCGACCGGGTCCACCACCGGCCGAACGAACTTTCGGGCGGCCAGCGGCAGCGGGTGGCGGTCGCGCGGGCCCTGGTGAACCGGCCGTCGATCATCCTGGCGGACGAACCCACCGGCAACCTCGACTCCCGGACGGGCACCGAGATTCTGGCGTTGTTCGACGAGCTTTCGCGAAGCGGCAACACGATCATCGTCGTCACCCACGAGGAGGAGGTCGCCCAGCACGCGAGACGCATCCTGAGGATCCGCGACGGCCTGCTCGCGGCCGATGAGTTGAACCATCGTCCCGTTCGTCCGGAAGCGCCGCCGAAGCTGCGGGCGGACTCAGGGCCGACGCCACCGACAGTCTCGCCGCCGGTGTTGTCGTCCACGACGAATGCCGGACCGGCCGCGCCCGCATGAGGGGACTCGATGAAATCCGGGAAGCGGTGGTCATCGCCGTCGGCGCGCTGATGGCGAACAAGCTTCGCGCGGGGCTGACGACGCTGGGGATCGTGATCGGGATCGTGACGGTGACGCTGATGGCGACGGCGATTGACGGATTGAACCGGGCGTTTCAGCGGAGCATTTCGATGATCGGCGCGGACGTCCTCTTCATTCAGCGCTTCTCCTGGATGATGGGGCGCGAGGAATGGGCCAAGACCCGGAACCGGCGGGAACTGACGGTGGCGCAGGCCCGGGAGGTGGGGAGGATGGCGACGTTGGCGCGGGCGGTCGGAGTGGAGGCCCACGGAAGCGCCGATGTGCAGTACGGGAACAGCAGCGCCCGGGGCGTCTGGGTGGTGGGCAACTCGGAGGACAGCGCGTTGGTGCGCGGCGTCTCGCTGGCGGAGGGGCGCTGGCTTTCCGCGGCGGAAGTGCAGGGGGCGCGGCCTGTCTGCGTGATCGGGGATGCGCTCGCGGTCCGGTTTTTCCCGTACGAAAGCCCTGTGGGCCGGAGGATCCGCGTGGGGCGTTCGATGTGCGAGATCGTCGGGGTCCTGGAGAAGCAGGGACAGTTTTTCACGGGAGCGAACCTGGACAACCAGGTCGTCATCCCGATCACGCGATTCACGTCGGACCTGGTGCGGTGGCCGGACGTCACGATCGCGGTCAAGGTCCTGGATCCCGAGCGGATGCAGGACGCGAAGGACGAGCTGACCGGGATTTTGCGGCGGCTGCGACGGGTGCCGCCGGGGATGCCGGACGATTTTTCCATCAACCAGCAGGACACGCTGGTGCGGAACTTCAATCAGATCGGCGGTTCGCTGGCGTTGGTGGGGTTGTTCATCACGGGATTGTCCCTGTTCGTCGGCGGGATCGGCGTGATGAACATCATGTACGTGTCGGTCGCGGAACGGACCCGGGAGATCGGCGTCCGCAAGGCGATCGGCGCGAAGCGCCGGAACATCCTCACGCAGTTCCTTGTGGAAGCGGTGTTCATTTCGGTCGGGGCGGGTCTGATCGGACTGGCGGTGGCGTGGCCGATGACCTGGGTGATCGACTATTTCATGGCCGCCCGCATGTCGGTCCCGACCGCGTTGGCGGCGCTGGTCGTGGCGGCGGCGACCGGGATTGTGTCGGGGTTTCTTCCGGCCTGGCGGGCGGCGCGGATGAATCCCGTGGATGCGCTGCGAAGCGAGTGAGTGAGTGAGGAAAGCGACCGGGCCATGGAACGCGAAATCCCACCCCAGGCTGTTGGTTCCCGTCGGCCGGCGCGCCGGCACCGGATGGTGGCGGAAGCCCGCGAGAGCCTGTCGATGGCGCTGGCGGCGATCGCGGCCCACAAGCTCCGGTCGGGGCTCACGCTGTTGGGTGTGCTCGTGGGGGTGTTCTCCATCGTGCTGGTGATGACGGTCCTGCGGGTTCTCCAGAGCAACATCGAGTCGAGGCTGACGCTTCTCGGCGCGAACAGTTTCTCGATCCAGCGCATGCCCGCCATCCAGGTGAGCGGCGGTGGAGCGGCCGCGGCGCGTTACGCCCGGCGGAAGGAGTTCGTGTACCGGGTGGCCCGGGCGGTGGAGGAACGCGCCACGCTCGCGAAGAGTGTCGGGATCACCTGCAACGTGGCGTCGGGGGAGGTGGTGACGCGGTGGGGTCGGACCAATCCCGACATCCCCCTGGTCGGGGCGACCCTCGGGAGTTTCCAGACGCTGAATTGGACGATCGCCGAGGGGCGGGCCCTGACGGAGAGCGACACGGCCAACGCGCGGGACGTCTGTGTGATCGGACCGAGCGTGGCGAAGAAGGTCTTCCCGCGGGGGGGCGGGGTGGGGGAATCGGTGCGGGTGGGTGGGATTGGGTACCGGGTGGTGGGGATCACTGAGGAGAAGGGACAGTTGTTCGGGCAGGATCAGGACGCGTACGTCCTGGTTCCGGTCACGACCGCCCTGAACCGCTACGGCCGGGAGAGACCGCTCACGATCCAGGTCGAGGCGTGGTCCCGTGAACTGTACGACGAGACGGTCGAGCAGGTGCGGGGCGTGCTGCGGACGGCGCGGCGGGTGCCCCCCGGGGACGAGGATGATTTCGAGATCATGTCGAACGACTCGATCGTCCGGCAGTTCCAGGCGCTGACCCTCGCGGTCCGGACGGCGGCGGCGGTCATCAGTTCGATCGCGCTCCTGGCGGCGGGGATCGGCATCATGAACATCATGCTGGTCAGCGTGACGGAGCGGACGCGAGAGATCGGGATCCGGCGCGCCATCGGCGCGAAGAAGCGCCAGGTCATGACGCAGTTCATCGTCGAGGCGATCGTGCTCTGCCAGTTCGGCGGAGCCGCCGGGGTCATCCTCGGAATCGGCCTGGGAAATCTCGCGACGCTCGCGCTTGGGTTCTCGCCCGTGGTCCCCTGGGACTGGGCGCTGATCGGCATGCTCGTGTGTTCGGCCGTGGGCCTGGTGTTCGGGACGTACCCCGCGTGGAAGGCCGCCAACCTCGATCCGATCGAGTCGCTGCGATACGAATGAGGCCCTTGGGACCCGTCAGAGCCGGTTCTCGTCGGCGTCGATGAAGTCGATGAAGGTCTGGATCTCGTCGCGATCGGCGAACCCGCGCTGATCTTTCCGAAGGCGGAGCCGCGCCTGTCCGGCCACGTCGTCGGCGGGGTAGTTGAGCATCCGCTCGGCGTGCGCGCGCTTTTCGGCCTCCGATTTCCGGACATTTTCGCGGACCCAGTCGGCGACCTGGCCGTCGGTGATGGATTCCTTCACCACCTCGACGAAGGGTTCGAACTTCACTCCCGCGGCGTCGAGCCATTGTCCGTCGAAACCCTTGCCGAGATTCGGCTGATAGTCGGCATGCAGCTTTTTGGCGAGATGGAGCCTGATCTTGTCGATGAATCGCGGCAGATGCATCCAGCCGCACATGGTCTCGCGCGGGCTACGGGGAAAAATCGTGTCAGCCATGGCGGGAGGCTTTCCTGAGCGGGGCAAGACGTCAATTCAGGGGAGCGGCGGGGCTTCGACGATTTCGGTGGATGGGACGGGGCGGTCCCGAGACAAAAGACCTGTCCCTTAGCGAGCGACGGCCTCCTCGGTGAATTCGGCGGCGCGCGAGCAGACGACTCCCCAGTCGAGTTCGGCGGCGACCTTGCGGCGGGCGGGTTCGACGGCGGCGGCTCGGTCGGCGGGGCTCCTGTCAAGCCAGCGGAGGACGGCCTTGGCGAAACTTGAGCCGTCGGGGCCGGAGAAAGCGACGCCCTCCAATCCGGCGAAATACCGAAGGCCGCTTTCCAGAGGGGTTGAAACGACGGGAAGCCCGAGCGCGAGGTATTCGACGGTCTTGGCGACGAAGGCGCAGTGGGTTCCGGTCGAGGGTTCGTACGGGGTGATGCCGAGCGTGGCGGACGCGAGGTGCCGGGGAATCTGTTCGTAGGGAATGAACCCGGGCGTTTCGATGACGATTCCCGGAACGTCGCTCCGCACGGCGTCGAGGAAGGCGTTGAGGGCGGGGGTGGCGCGGCCGAGGAACCGAAAGCGCGTGGTCGGCCGCTGGCGGGCGATGGACGTGACCGCCTCGCGGGCGATGGGACCGAGGTGATGATGGTCGAACGATCCGTGCATCACGATGATCGGGGGATCGGCCGGGGGAACCGGGTCGCCGGGGAGGCGGCGAAAGCGCTCGGCGTCGTAGCCGTAGTGGATGGGGTGGATCCTTTCCGCCGGGACACCGGCCTCGACGAACCGGTCGCGAAGCGCGTCGGAGACGGTGAGGACGGCGTTCGCGGGGAAGCGCCGCGGGATTCCGAGTTCGTAGCGGACCAGCGCGCGCGCCACGGGCCGGGGCATGAGCCAGGGAGGCCATGTCTCCAGGAATCCAGTGAGGCAATCCAGGAAGTTCATGACGACGGGAACCCGGAGTCGTCGCGCGAGTCGTCCCGCGGCGACGGCGGAGATCGCGTGCTGGGAGAAGAGGACATCGAATCGGGTCGAACGGACCGCGCCGAGGACGAGGCGCTCGAGGGCGAACGGATAGGCGAGGTACTTCGGGGTGCGGAGGGACGCGTAGCGCCCCATTGTCCAGGCGCGAAACGGATGGAGCCGAATCCCGAAGTCGCGGCCCACCCGGTCGGCGTCCGGCAGTTCGGGACCGAAGACCTCGACGGCGTGGCCGCGGCGGACGAATTCGGAGACGAGGTACACGGCTTCCGCGGAACCTCCGCCGGAGGGCGGGTGGAACGGTTCGTGGGTGAGGAAGGCGATGCGCACGGAGATGCTGGGCGGAGGGACGACTCAACCCGCACCGTTGTCGAGGACCCGCCGCAGCGCGGCTCCCGTATGGCTCTCGGCGCAGGCGGCGACGGTCTCCGGGGTCCCGGCGACGACGAGTCGACCGCCGTCGGCGCCGGCCTCGGGTCCTAGGTCGATCACCCAGTCGGCGGATTTCACGACGTCGACGTTGTGTTCGACGATGAGCACCGAGTGGCCGGCGTCGACGAGGCGTTGGAAGACGGCGAGAAGCACGCGGACATCCTCGAAGTGAAGGCCGGTGGTGGGTTCGTCGAAGACGAAGAGCGTCGAGGCCGGGGCGGTCTCGGTCGTTTCCGAAGGTGACGCCTTCGGGTTGTGGAAGTGGGCGCGGGCAAGGTGGCCCGCGAGTTTGAGTCGCTGGCTTTCCCCGCCGGAGAGGGTGTTGATCGGCTGACCGAGCCGGAGGTAGCCGAGGCCGACCTCCTGGAGGACCTCGAGGCTGCGGCAGGCGTTGGCGGCGGCGGCGGCCGACGCCGAGGTGAAGCCGCGAAGGAAATCGAGCGCGTCGTCGATGGTCAGGTCGAGAACCTCGGCGATGGAGAGGCCTGGGGTCCGTGGAGCGGCGGGATGGGCTTCCTGTTCGGAGGCGTCGTCTTGGGAGGGAGGGGCGAGTTTGATTTCCAGGATGTGCGGCCGGTATCGGCGGCCTTCGCACGCGGGGCATCGGATGTAGACGTCGCTGAGGAACTGCATCTCGACCTTTTCAAAACCGGCGCCCCGGCATTGTTCGCACTGGCCCAGCCGCGAATTGAAGCTGAACGCGCTGGAATTCAGGCCCTGTTCGCGGGCGGCTTCCGTTTGGGAGAAGAGCGTCCGTATGCCTTCAAAGGCGGTGGTGTAGACGGCGGGGTTCGAACGTGGCGTGCGGCCGATGGGGGATTGATCCACGAGGAGGACGGCGGCGAGTTGTTCCGCGCCGTCCAGGCGCCCCCTGAGTCCGGGATCCCCCGCGTCGCCCGGGTCGCCGGGACCGCCTGGGGAATCGTCGGATTCCCCCGACTCGCGTTCGGTTTCCCTGGATTCGAGAGGGCCGTGCGGGGAGGCCTGGGTGACGCGGCCTTCGAGGAGCCGAAGGAGTTCGGTCACGAGTGTGGTCTTGCCGGAACCGCTGACGCCGGTCAGGCAGACCAGGCGTCCGAGGGGGA
>JBFWOK010000201.1:0-11372 GCA_050250555.1 Limisphaerales bacterium | reverse complement strand
CCCCCCCGGCCCGTGCCCTTCGTCGTTTAGCGCGGCAACTCACCCACCGACATCCCCCCGGGTCCTCGGATCTGACCGCCACCCACCGCATCCCATCCTCCGATGGCCGCCACTTCATCCCACTCTGACAACCGTCCATCTGGAACCCTTCCGATGCGCCTTCCCATCCTCCGCCGATTCGCCCTCCTGGGCTGCCTCGGCTGGCTCGCCCTCGCGAGCCAGCCCCCCGCTGTCGCCCTCGAAACCGGCCTCCATTATTACGCCGTCGTCGACCTCACCCGAGGCGATGTCGTCCAACGCGGCAAAGCCGGCGACAATGGCATCGCCTTCGATCAGTTGATCCTCGGCCCGCGCCGTCCCTATCGCCTCCTGCTCCTTCAGGCGTCCACCTTCCGCGTCGCCGAACAGAGCCTCACCACCCCCGAAAGCGGTTCAACCTTCAAGATAGGCGCCTTCACCCTCCAACAGTCCCGAGCCCCCGACACCGACCGCGACGGCCTCCCCGATGACGGCGAACTCATCATGGGCACGGATCCCCGCAAGGCCGACACGGACGGCGACGGCATCGCCGACGGCGCCGAAGTCCGGGATGGCCTCGACCCCCTGTCCGGACTCGCCGTTCGCACCGGAATCATCGCCTCCGTCCGAACCCCGGGTCCGGCCGTCGACATCTGCGCGATCAACAACCTCGCGATCGTCGCCCTCCGCGACCGCGGCGTCGCCGTCTACAACATCTTCGCCGGTTTCGACCCCGTCAGCATCACCCTCGTCGACACGCCCGGCATCGCCTCCCGCGTCTCCTGCTCCGGAACCCTGATCGGCGTCGCCGACGGCGAAGCCGGCCTCGCCGTCATCGACGTCTCCGACCCGCCCGCGGCGAGCGTGTCCCGACAGGTCCCCCTGGGCTCTCCGGCCCTCAGCGTCGCCACCGCGGGATTCCTCGCGTTCGTCGGGCTCGAGAACGGCGAGATCGCCGTCGTCGACATGAACACCGGGGACATCCTCGTCCGCAGATGGCTTGGCGCGCCGGTCGTGGACGTGACCTTCGGCAAGGATCTGATCTACGCGCTGGCCGGCTCCGCTGTGAACACGCTCGCGCTCACCGGCCCCGATCTCGACATCCTCGCCACCACGACCTCACCGGCCTCGTCGGTCTTTCCCAACCGCAGGCTCTTCGTTGGCGGTGCTCACGCTATCGCCACGCGCTCGGACGGCTACAATGTCTTCAGTCTGTCCAACCCCGAACGGCCCACCCTCCTGGCGGTGGGTTCCAGCCCGTCCCGCGGCTGGCGGCAGATGGTGATGAACGGTTCCGGCGAGGGCATCGCCGCCGTGGGACCCGCCCCCTCCCTGGCCAGCCCGGCCGACATCTCCATCTACGATCTCAGCGACCCATCCCTCATCGGTCCGCTCATCACGACGCTTCCCACCCCGGGCAGCGCCACAGCCGTCGCCCTCTTCAACGGACTCGCCTACTGCGCCGACTACAACTCCGGAATCCAGGTCATCAACTACCTCCCGCCGGACCGCGGCGGGGTCCCGCCCACCATCGAACTCGTGACGTCGTTCCCCAACCAGCAGGCCGAGGAAGGCAAGATCTTCGTCGCGTCCGCCCGCGTCACCGACGACGTCCAGGTCCGCAACGTCGAATTCCATCTCGACGGACGCCTCGCGTTGACCGACGGCGACTTCCCCTTCGAATACCGGTTCATCGCCCCCCTCATCACACCCGGCCGCGACACGTTCACCCTCCGCGCCCGCGCCTTCGACACCGGAGGCAACACCACCTGGAGCGACGAAACCGTCATCCGCCTCGTGCCCGACGCCACCCCACCCCGCGTCAATCGCATCTCTCCCGCGGACGGCTCGTTCGTTCGCGATCCCGGCACCGTCGGCATCGTCTTCAACGAACCCATGGGTCCGGCGAACCTCGCCACCAACCTCACCTTCCGCGGCGCCGGCCCCGACGGGATCTTCTTCAACACCGACGACATCCTCTTCCCCTCGTTGGGCCTGACCTTTCCCACCGACATCCCGGGCGCCTTCCTCGCCCTGGATTCGGACCTCGAGCCGGGACGCTATCGCCTCGACCTCTCCGCCAACGCCGCCGACCTCGCGGGCAACCGCCTGGGTACGGATCGGAGCACCGTTTTCATTGTCTACAGCCTCGACGATGACGATGACGGCGACTGCATGCCGGACACCCTGGAACCGGAGTTCGGCTTCGACCCGACCAAGGCCGACACCGACGGCAACGGGGTCAACGACGGCGACGAGGATTCCGACGGCGATCGCCTGGCCAATTGCGCCGAACTTCTCATCACGATGACCCGTCTCAACGTCGCTGATTCCGATGGGGACGGTGTGCCCGACGGGGACGAGGACTCCGACAGCGATGGAATTCCCGACCGCGAGGAACTCGTTCTCGGCGACGACTCCTTCGTGACGAATCCTCTGCTCGCCGATTCCGACGGCGACGGCAACGACGACGGCGTCGAAGTCGCCCTGGGGCTGGATCCGAACAACCCGACGGACGCGGGTCGGGACGTCCTCATCGACGGCCGGACCGTCTCGCTCACCGGCAACGCCCGGCTCGGGAATCTGACGCTTCTGAACGGTGCGGTCATGACCCATCCTGCGTACGCCTCCCGCGGACTGGTGGGACTCGCGCTGACCGTGAGCAACCTGGTGATTGACGCCTCGAGTCGGATCGACGTTTCGGGACGCGGCTACCCGGGCGGCCTGACCGGCTACAACGCCGCCAGCCAACGCGGACGAACGCGTGGCGACGTCGCCGGAAGCACCCGCCGCAATGGCGGCAGCCACGGCGGCCTGGCTGGGTTCGGGGATGCGGAGAGAATCGTCAACGAGCCCTACGGCGATCCCTTTGAGCCGGTCGATCTGGGCTCCGGCGGCGGATCGGATTCAGGACCGTCCGGCGCGGGCGGCGGCCGAATTCGCATCACGGCCGACACGCTCCAACTCGAGGGACAAATCCTCGCCAACGGCGGCAACGGGAGCCGATACGGCGGCGGCGGCTCCGGAGGATCGATTTTCGTGATCGCCCGAAGAGCCTCGGGGACCGGTTCAATGGAAGCCCTCGGCGGCTTCGGTGGAGCCCAGTCGGGCGGCGGCGGCGGCGGACGCATTTCCTTGATCACCTCGATCGTCGAGGGATCCCAAATCAGCCAACTGTCAGCCGCCGCCGGCGGCGGCATCACCCAAGGGGGACCAGGCACCGTTCATGTCAGACGCGGCGCGCAACCCTCCGAATTGGTCATCCGTGGAGGCGGCCGCGAAACCCCACTGGAGGCGGGCAATCCGGGCGGAATCGTGATTCTCGACGGAAGCACCGTCTCCGCGGTCTCCCTCGAAGCCAACGAACTCCAACTCCGAAACGGCGCTGTTCTCACCCATCCTCCAGCGACTCTCGAAAGTGAGTTCCGCCTCAATCTCCTGGTCGACTCCCTGGTCGTGGAAGCCGGCAGCCGCATCGATGTCACCGCACGCGGCTATGCCGGCGGACCAACGCCGGGCGCCTGGAACGGAAGAACTCTCGGCAACGTACCCGGCAGTTCCCGACGCGCCGGCGGCTCCTATGGCGGTCTTGGCTCCGTGGGCGACACCCAGGATCCCGTCAATTTCATCTACGGCGACTTCCGCAATCCCAACGAACCCGGCAGCGGTGGCGGGTCCGACTCCGGATCTGCCGGAGCCGGTGGCGGCTTGGTCCGTCTCACCGCCCGTACAATCCAGTTGGAAGGCGAAATCCGAGCCGACGGAGGCAATGGATCCCGCTACGGCGGCGGCGGCAGCGGCGGCGGCATCTGGGTTCAGACGACCGGCATCACCGGCAACGGCACCTTCGCGGCCAATGGCGGCGTGAGCGGCCCCCAATCCGGCACCGGCGGCGGCGGTCGGGTCGCGATCCACTACGCGACCACCGACGGACAGGTTCTGTCCCATGTGGAAGCCTTCGCAGGCGCCTCCGGCGCCGCCATCGGTGGTCCCGGCACCGTGTACCTCAGCGGCCCAGGCAACAACACGCTCCTCGTGGTTCGCGGCGCCGGACGCGAAACACCCCTCCCCCCCGGTAATCCCGCGAGCCGCGTCCTCCTCGATGGATGCACGGTCTCCGGCACCAACCTCACCGCGACCGAACTCCGACTCGTGAACGGCGCGGTCCTCACCCATCCCCCCGCGAGCCTCACCACGGAATTCCGAATCGTGTTGAACATCGACTCACTCGCGATCGACGCGGCCAGCCGCATCGACGTCTCCGGCCGGGGATACGCGAGCGGACTGTCGCTCGGCCTCGGTTGGAACGGCAGAACGCTCGGCAACCAACCCGGAAGTTCCCGGCGCACCGGGGGTTCCTACGGCGGCCTCGGCGCCTTGGGCGACACCCAGGATCCTGTGAACACCATCTATGGCGATTTCCGGAACCCCGACGAACCCGGAAGCGGTGGCGGGTCGGACTCCGGACCCGCCGGCGCCGGCGGAGGCCTGGTCCGCATCGCCGCCCGCTCCATCGCGCTCGAAGGCGGGATCCTCGCCAACGGATTCAACGGCTCCAGGTACGGCGGCGGCGGCAGCGGCGGCGGCGTCTGGATTCAGACCACCGACATCACCGGAAACGGTCGCTTGCACGCCAACGGAGGCTCCAGCGGCCCCCAATCCGGCACCGGCGGGGGCGGCCGAGTCGCTGTCCATTACGCAACCACCGATGGACAGGTCCTGTCCCACCTCGAAGCCCTTCCTGGCGCCGCCGGCGCCGCCATCGGCGGACCCGGTACGATCTACCTCAGCGCCACCGGCGCGACCCCTCAACTGGTGATCCGAGGGAGCGGCCGTGAAACGCCGCTGCCCGAAGGGAACCTGGCTCTCGACCTCTTGCTCGACGCGGCAACCACCTCCGTCGAGACCCTCGGCGTCCGAGACCTGAGCCTCACCAACGGAGCCGCCCTCACCCACCCCGCGACAACCCCCCAACGCCTCGCTCGCCTGGAGGTCACGGCCACTCGGGTTTTCGTCGACGAAACCAGCGGAATTCGTCTGACGGGACGCGGTTTCCCGGGGGCCCTGACACCCGGCAACAACCTGGTGACCAGCATCACCGTCGGGCTCGCGGCGGGAAGCGGACGACGGGCCGGTGGCAGTCACGGCGGACTCGGCGGAACCGGCGATGCCGAAGGCGCCGCCACACCCGTCTACGGCGACTACGTGTCGCCGAACCAACCGGGCGCGGGCGGCGGCAGTGATTCCGGCATCGCGGGAACCGGTGGCGGGGCCCTTCGGCTCGTCGCCGGAAACCTCACGCTCCTGGGAGCCATCATCGCCGACGGCGCACCCGGAAGCCGGTACGGCGGCGGCGGCGCAGGAGGCAGCGTTTGGATCACGGCCGAAACCATCTCCGGCTCGGGAAGCATCTCCGCTCAAGGAGGGGCGGGAGGTGCCCAATCCGGTTCCGGCGGCGGCGGCCGAGTCGCCATCCACTACACCAACCGCGAAGGCTCCGTGCTCGACTCGATCACCGCGATCTCATCCGCCGACGGCCATTCCCGAGGCGCCGCAGGCACGATCTACCTCCAGGGTGCCGGCACGCCACCGGAACTCCTCGTCCGCGGACCCGGACGCGAATCCCCCCTCCCGACCGGCCTGCCGAATCACCACCTCACCGTTGAACAGGCCACTCTCAGCGCCACCCGCCTCGCGTTCGGCGACCTCCGCCTCCTTCAGGGCGCCGTGCTCACCCACCCGCCAGCCACACGGACGAATGTCGACCGACTGGACATCTCCGCGGCTCGCGTCGCCATCGACGCCGTCAGCCGAATCGACCTGACCGGTCGCGGTTACCTCGGCGGACTCTCCGTCCCACTCCTGGGAGTGCGGGGACAGACCTTGAACCACAGGGAAGGAAGTTTCCAAAGAACCGGCGGCAGCTACGGCGGCCTCGGTGGAATCGGCGACCTGAACCTTCCCGCGACCGAGACCTACGGCGCCTGGAATCGTCCCGACGAAGCGGGAAGCGGCGGCGGTTCGGATTCTAACGTCGCGGGAAGCGGCGGCGGCCTGGTCACCGTGGCCGCGGAGGAACTCGTCCTCGACGGTCTGATCGTCACCGACGGCGGGGTTGGGACCAGGTACGGCGGCGGCGGTAGCGGCGGTGGGATCCGGCTCGAAGTCGGAACCCTCCGGGGAACCGGCACAGCCCGCGCCAACGGAGGGAGTGGCGGCCCCCAATCCGGTTCGGGCGGCGGCGGTCGGATCGCGATCATCGCAACCAATGTCACCGCCTTCGACGCCGGCCGTGTCGAGGCCCGCGGTGGACTGGGAGGACTTCGTCAGGGCAGCGCGGGCACCGTCTATCTCGGCCATCCCAGCCGCCCCCTCGGCGACCTCCGGGTCGATGCGCGCGGCACCAACTTCTCCGCGCAACCCACCCGCCTCTGGATGAGTTCCGGCCGAAATGCCAACACCACCACGCTGCTCGCCAACCTTCTCACCGATCCCGCCGCCGATTTCGTCCCGGGCGCCCTGGTCGGCCTTGAATTGAACCCCGACACTGCCCAATCAAGCCCGGCGCGGACGTTCACGATCATCGCCAACGACGCGACGACGATCTCGACCGATCCCGCCGATGGCGACATGCGCACGGTGGCCGGCGACGGAAAACCCTACGCGGCCCGCTTCGCCGTCAGCCGATTCAGTCTCGTGGGAGGCGCCATCGCGGAATTCGTGGACGCGGACCAAAACCGCCCGGATCGGCAGGGGATCCTGTCCGCCGATACACTCGAGATTGCGAACTCCTCGGTCCTGACCCACCCCCCGGCCAGCACGACCACCGTCTACGGACTCGATGTCCGGCTGACCGACCAACTGGTTCTGGACGCGACAAGCCGGATCGACGTGAGCGGCCGCGGATATCGCGGTGCCGGATCCAGTGACAATCCGCTGGGAACGGGCCGCACGCTCGACAACGCCGCGGGAAGTCCCCGTCGGGTCGGTGGCAGCCATGGCGGGACCGGCGGCCTGGGCGACGTGGGAGGCGCGCCGGCGACGGCCTACGGCGACGCTGATTCGCCCGCCACCCTGGGCGGCGGTGGCGGATCGGACAGCGGCCCTGCCGGAGACGGCGGCGGACGCGTCTCCATTGCGACCGTCCGCGCCCAAGTCGCCGGCTCCATCCTCGCTTCGGGCGGCGGAGGGACCCGATACGGCGGCGGTGGCGCGGGAGGCGCCATCCTCATCGTGACCGACGAATGGTCCGGCGCCGGAATCGTCCGCGCCGACGGCGGGAACGGCGGCGCGCAATCCGGCGGCGGCGGCGGCGGAAGGATCGCGTTGAAGTACAAGACCCAAACGCTTCCCGAGCCCACGCTCTCCGCGCCCGGAGGCACGGGCGTCAACGCGGGCACCGACGGCACCGTCCGACGTCAGGTCATTCCCTAGCCAGCGCGACCTGATCCGTACCGCCGACTTTCAGTTGGCCCACTCCCAGTGCCAGCTGAAAGCCCGGGTCCCATGGCTTCCGTATTGACCCCGAAAACGGAGGTAACGACCACGGAGAAACCGGAACACACGGAATGAGAGAGAATTGCAGATAGAGTCCTGCTCACCCTCCAAAGGGTGCGCACCACCCCTCCAAATCCCTCCCTTTCCGTGTGTTCCGTACCTTCCGTGGTTGAAACTTCCGTTTCCAGGTTGACTGCTTCCGCGCCTCCCACTTGAACTCGGCCGATGCCCTTCCGAGAGTTCGCCCGCCCGCTGATGCTGTTGATCGCGCTCGCGTTGATTCCTTTGGTTTTGCTTCAGACCGTTGTCGCGGCCGACTGGCCCCGGTGGCGGGGTCCCGGCAATGACGGCCACGCTCCCGCCGAATCCAACCCGACCGACTCGCTTCCCCCGGAACCCGCGGTGATCTGGCAGGTCCCGGCCGGCGAAGGCCTGGCCTCCCCGGTCGTCGCCGACGGGCGGGTGTTCGCCTTCGACGCGCAGGAAGGCAAGGAAACCCTCCGCGCGCTCGCGGCCGACACCGGACGCGAGTTGTGGCGGGTGTCCGTGGATGCGCCGTTCTCCGATTCCCAGGGTCCGACCGGCCCGCGGAACACGCCGGTGGTCGACGGCGATCGCGTCTACGCTGTGTCGTGTCGCGGCGAATTGCAGTGCCGAACAACCGCGGACGGCTCCCTCGTCTGGCGCGCCAATTTCGTGAAAGACTTCCAGGCGGTCTTCATCGGTGAATCGGGAAGCGCCCAGGGCGCCAGCCGCCACGGGAACAACGGCTCCCCACTCATCGATGGCGAACACCTGCTCGTCGCCGTCGGCGGCACCAACGGCGCGGGTGTGGTGTGCTTCGACAAGCGAACCGGGGCCGTGGCCTGGAAGAGCGCCAGCGACCAGGCCGGCTACGCGCCGCCGGTCGTCGCGACCTTCCATGGCGAACGCCAGGTGGTGTGCTTCACCGCCGAAGGTCTTGTCGGGCTCCGCCGCTCGGATGGACTCGAACGCTGGCGCTTCCCGATCCGAACGTCCTTCGCCCGCCATGTCACCACCCCGGTGGTCCGCGACGATCTCGTCGTCGTCTCGTCCCACCAGGCGGGGCTTTTCGGGATCCGGATCGCGAAGGAGGGCGACGTATGGAAGGCGACCGCCGCGTGGTCCGGGAAGGAAGCGGCGATGAACTTCGCCAGTCCGGTCGCCGTGGACGGGCACCTCTACGGCCTCGGACCCCGGCGCAACCTGGTTTGCGTGGAAATCGCGACCGGCAAAGTCCGATGGTCGCGCGACGGCGTCTTCATCACCTCCGCGGACAAGGCCTACGGCGGCTTTGTGGCGGTGGGAGGACGCAGTGTCCTCGCGTTGACCGACCACGGGGAACTCGTGCTCTTCGCCGCGGATCCGACCGGGTACCGCGAACTGGGACGCTCACAGATCGCGGCGGCGAACTGGACCAACCCCGCCCTCGCGGACGGTGTCGTCTACGTTCGTGACGGCCTGAAAAAGACCGGGCAATGGAAGGCGGTCCGCCTTCGGTAGGCAGGGGCAAAAGACCCGTCCCTTAGTGCGCCCCATTTGGACTGCGGCGCTCGGCGCCGCTTTCGATTGCCCGCGGAGCGCCGAAGCCTCGCAAGCCCCACCAAAGCGGTGCGGAGCACCGCACTCCAAAGGACCGGGTTCAGGATCCCCCGCGTGATTCGTCGCCGCCGGCGTGAATTGGGGTCGGGGACTGGTGGCCCTCCGGGCCCAGAAGAATGGCCAATCTCCAAGGTCCGTAGGACCGGCCTGTCTCTAGGAAGCGCCCCGCCATGGGACCCAAGCCCCATCGGGGCGGCCCAAGCCGCGCCCCAGGGCGCCGCCCCAACCTCGAAGCTTGATTCGGCGGTTCAGCGGACCAGCCACTGAAATCGTCGAGGAGCCCGCCGGCCTTTATTCCCGCTCGACACCGCTGTTCCAGTAGGCTCCGGCCTCTTCGACCGAAGGAACCTTCAGCGGCCGAACCACGCGGAATCCCAGGAACTGCGCATCCGTGTGGTACCAGATGCTCTTGGGAAGCTGCGGATCCTGGATCTTCCACGCCTTGTCGGAAAAACGACGGGCGGCGCTTCGGAGCGCGGTTGGATCCTCGTCGTCCCAAGTGCCGCCTCGCGCGACGTGGGGATAAGGTTTCGTCGCGCGATTCCAAGGATCCTCCAGCATCTTGCCGGCATTCTGCTTGTACCAATCGGCGTCGTATTGATCGAGCGTCCACTCGAGCACGTTGCCGTGCATGTCATGGAGGCCCCACGGATTGGGCTTCTTCTTGCCGACCTTCTGGTACTTCCAGTCGCTGTTCGCGCTGAACCAGGCGTAGTCCTCCAACGGACCCGCATCGTCGCCGAACGAATACGCGGTGGTCGTGCCCGCGCGGCAGGCGTACTCCCACTCCGCTTCGGTGGGCAGCCGGTAGAAATGCCCGGTCCGCGCGCTCAACCATTGGCAGTACTTGTTGGCGGCGTGCTGGGTCATCGAGATGGCGGGGTAACCGTCCTTGCCCATGCCAAAGCTCATCTCCACGTACGGCTTGGTCGGACGGCTCAATGCGTCGGAGAGCTTGTTCTGGTACTCCTCGGACGGATGGCGTTTGCGAAGGTCGAGTTCGATCTCGGGGCGCATGAACAGTTCATATTCACCCCAGGTGACCTCCATCTTGCCCATCCAGAACGGGGAGATCTTGACCTTGATCTGAGGGCCCTCGTCGGGTTTGCGACCTTCCTCGCCGTCCGGGCTGCCCATCGTGAATTCGCCACCGGGGATCGCCACCATGTCGAACTTCACGCCCGTCCCTGAAATGACTTCCTGGTAGGACTTCATGTCGGCGGCGGCGGTTTCCTTGCTCGTCTTCACGATCGTCTCGTGAATGCCCGCGACCGTCGCCAGTTCATTCCCCTTCGGAGCTTCCTCCACCTTCTTGGGCGTCAGGACGACACCGTCCGGCCAGGGAGCGCCCTGGGCGATCCAGGAGCGCAGGATGTCGGTCGTCTCCTTCGGCAAAGGACCGCCCTTGTTCGACGGCGGCATCAGGTCGTCGTGGTCCGCCGCCAGCTGGGTCGAGGTGTAGGAGGAACTCTTCTCGGGATGGAACGGGATGATGCTCGGACCGTCCTCACCTGAGGTGAACGCCTTCTCCTTCGTGTCGAGCCGGAGCTTGCCCTTCTCCTCGCCCTCCCGGTGACACGCGACGCAGTTGTATTCGAGCACCGGCTGGACGTCCTTCACGAAATCGATCCGCTGAACCTGGGCCAGCGTCACGCCGTCGGCCCATTTGGCGCCTTCCTGGATCCATTGCTTGAGGACGTCGGTCAGTTCCTTCGGCAAAGGGCCGCCCTTGTTCGAAGGCGGCATCAGGTCGTCGTGGTCCGCCCCGAGAACCGTGCTGGTGTAAAGGGAGCTCTTCGCCGGATCCCCAACCACAAGAACCGGCCCGTCGTCCCCACCCTTCAGCACGTCGGCCAACGTGATCATCCGGAGGTCCCCCTTCGGCTTTTCCGCGCCGTGGCAGCTCACGCAGTTCGCCTCCAGCAGCGGCTTGATCTGGACATTGAAATCGACGGGATCGGCCGCGGAAACCCGCCCGGTCAGGGCCGCGATTCCGCCAGCCACCAAAAACGAGACTCTCGATGTCTTGGGCATAGGCGAGGACCCGGGGTCGGGTCCGCGGCCGAAGTTTCGAACATCCCCCAACCCCAGGTCAACGCCGCTGCGGCCCCCCAAAACCCCGCGTAAGAAACCACGAAGCGCACGAAGAGCACGAAGGGAGAGGCGGAAGCGAGTCCTTGATCGGGATTGACCTGTAGCGGATTGCCGAGGCCGGAACGAATCATGCTTCCTTC
>JBFWOK010000200.1:0-11402 GCA_050250555.1 Limisphaerales bacterium | reverse complement strand
CCGGCACACGAACCGCACGACGGGAGCCTATAGGGTGGATCGAGGCGGGGAGGACACGGGGCCGCACGACGGGACGGGGCTGCCGCTCCTCCCGTTCCAGGCCTTTTATTTCTCGACCCGGTCCAAGGCTGGAAAGCTGATGATGACCGGGCGGGTTCAGACCGACGCGGCCGTTCACTACCTGGTGGAAGGGGCCCAGATGGCGGGGAACGCCTTCCCGGTTCCGGCGGAAGTTCCTGAACTCGGGCCGTATCGTCTCGCGGAGGGCGATTTGCCGTGGGTGGAGGACGGCTCCTCAGGCGCGACGATCGGGCCCGTGGGACCGTGGGCGACCGGGACGGGTGGCCTTTCGGTGGGGGGAGGGATCTGGGTCAGGATCCCGGAGGGCATGAACGCGGTCCGCTGGGTCCAGCAACGGCCCTGGTGATTTGTCAGTCGGAGCGGGGGTGGGCTCGATCTGATGATCTAGGCGAACAGTTCCCTGACCACGTGGCCGTGGACATCCGTGAGACGGAAGTCCCGGCCCTGGAAACGGAACGTCAGCCGTTCGTGGTCGATGCCCAGCAGGTGGAGGAGGGTGGCTTGGAGATCGTGGGCATGAACGGGCGCTTCGGCGACGTTCATGCCCAGATCATCGGTGGCGCCGAGGGTCAGGCCCGGGCGTGTTCCCCCGCCCGCGAGCCACACCGTGAACGCGTAGGGATGGTGGTCCCTTCCCCATCGGGGCCGGTCCGCCAGGTTGCCTTGGATGAAGGGTGTCCGCCCGAATTCGCCGCCCCAGACGACGAGGGTGTCGTCCAACAGACCGCGCTGCTTGAGGTCCGCCACCAGGCCGGCCGAGGGTTGGTCGGTGTCTTTGCACTGCGTGTACAACTCCGTGGTCAGGCTGTTGTGCTGGTCCCAACCCGCGTGCATGACCTGAACGCAGCGAACTCCGCGTTCCACCAGGCGCCGGGCCATCAGACAGTTGTAGGCGTACGTGCCTTTCTCCTGGACGGAAGGTCCGTACAGTTCCAGCACTTCACGCGGTTCCTTTGAGATGTCGGCCAGTTCCGGAACGCTCGTCTGCATTCGAAACGCCATTTCGTATTGGGCCATCCGCGTCGCGATCTCGGGATCCCCGTGGTCATGGAGGCGGATTTCATTCAATCGGGCCAGGTCGTCGAGCATGGCCCGGCGCGTCGCGCGATCGAGCCCGTCCGGATCCGAGAGGTAGAGGACGGGTTCGGCGCTTCCCCGGAACTTGACCCCCTGATAACGGGACGGCAGGAACCCGGCTCCCCAGTAGAAGTCGTAGAAGATCTGTCCGCAGGTGGTGCCCTTGCTGACCGACGTGAGGACCACGAAGGCGGGCAGATCCTGGCTCGCGGAGCCCAGCCCGTAGGTCAACCAGGCTCCGAGGGTCGGACGTCCCGGGATCTGCCCGCCGCTGAGAAGCAGCGAGATCGCCGGCGCATGGTTGACGGCGTCCGTGTGGAGGCTTTTTACGAAGCAAAGCTCGTCGGCGATCCGGGCCGTGTGCGGCAGGAACTCGCTGACCCAGGCCCCGCTTTTTCCCCGCTGGCGAAAGGGCTCGACGGGGGCGAGAAGGAGTTTGCCGTCCGCCTTCCCCGTCATGGTGCTGAAGCGTTTCCCGGCGATGTACTCGTCCGGAACGGGGCGCCCGTGGAGTTGGGCGAGCTTCGGTTTGAAGTCGAAAAGATCGACATGGGTCGGGGCCCCGTTTTGAAACAGGTAGATGATCCTTTTGGCGCGCGGCGCAAAGTGCGGCAGTGCGGAGCGGACCGCATGGTCCGAAGGCTCTCCGGCGGAGGGCGGGGCGGCGGCCAATCCATCGTGGCGCAGCAGACCCGCCAGGGCGGCGGTGCCGAGTCCGGTGGCGGCCCTGCCGAAGAACGCGCGGCGACTGAGGGCGAGGCGGTGGTCTTTCAAAGGACTCATGGTGTCTTCCTTCATTCGCGGGTCAGGGCCTCGTCGAGGTTCAGGATCGTGGCGCACACCACGGCCCAGGCGGCGTGGTCGACGGGATCCAGCGATGTGGCGCGGGGCGATTCCCCGTGGGCAAGCCACCGATCGGCCGCATCCGGCTGAATTCGGAAATGCACCATGGAACGGTCCAAGGCCGATCGGAGGATTCCGATCTCATCCTCCGAGAACGGGCGGCCCAGCACGCGACGGGCGGCCCGTTGGAGGCGATCCCGCGTTGTTGAAGGCGATCCGAGAAGCACGTGTTCGGCGAGGGCTCGAGCTGCCTCGACGTAGGTGTCGTCGTTGAGGGTGAGGAGCGCGTGAAGGGGGACGTTGGTCCGAGGGGTCCGGACCGAGCAGGTCTGACGGTTGGCGACATCGAAGAACATCGTCGGCGCGACGATGCGCCGCCAGAACACGTAGAGGCTGCGACGGTACAGCGCCGTTCCTTGATCCTGGCGATACCGCTTGTTGCCGAAGGTCGCTTCCTCCCACACGCCGGCGGGTTGGTATGGCTTCACCGGCGGTCCGCCGCGGATTTCGGAAAGCAGCCCGGACGCCGCCAGGGCCGAGTCGCGGATCATCCACGAGGGCATCCGAAAGCGCGGGCCGCGCGCGAGCAGCCGGTTTTCGGGATCGCGATCGCGCCGTGTCGGGTCGGTGATCGAGGACCGGCGATACGCGGCGCTGGTGACGATGAGGCGGTGGAGGTGTTTGACGTTCCACCCGGAGTCCACGAAATCGGTTGCGAGCCAGTCCAGGAGGTCCGGGTGGGACGGTTTCTCGCCTTGGATTCCGAAATCCTCGCTGGTTTTGACCAGACCCACGCCGAAGAACGTCTGCCAGTAGCGGTTGACGGCGACACGGGCGGTCAGGGGGTGCCGGGGCGAAAACAGCCACCGCGCCAGGGTCAGTCGGTTGGGAGGTGCGTTCTGGTCGGCGGGGAACGGGGTCAATGCCGGCGGAAGGGCCGCGAGGATCTTCTCGCCCGGTTGCGTGTAGATGCCGCGCCGAAGAATGAACGTGTCCCGTGGGTTTGGGACATCCTCCAGGATCATCACCCTGGGGATGGAACGGACGACGGCGTCGTGGGTCGTTCGGGCCGCGCGTTGTTCCTCGAGAATCCGCGCATACTCCGGATCGAGGGGCTTCCAATAGGTCACCAGTTTCTCGAGGCGCCCTCCATCGCGGGCCTGAGGGGCGAGGCCCAGGTGGTCGAGGATCTCCTTGGGAAGATCCCGCGCCGCCGGGGAGGCGCTGGCCGGTTGGCGCGCTTCCCGAGGGAACTTGACGGCTTCCAAGTCCTCGAGGTGCCGGATCGACGCGTCGAGCGCGGTCTTCGCCGTCTCCCGCCGCTGGCTCTGATCCGGGGTGGGAACTTCGAGGTGGGGCCGGCTCTGCGGATCGCCTCCGCTTCCGTCCACGGCGGTGCGGTTGAAATAGGCGAGGAGCCCGAAGTAATCGCGCTGCGTCAGCGGGTCGAATTTGTGATCGTGGCAGCGCGTGCAGTTGAGCGTCGCGCCGAGCCAGACGGTTCCAACGGTTTCCGTCTGATCGAACAGATAATCGATTCGGTTTTCCTCGGGAATACGGCCGCCCTCGCCGTTGATCATGTGGTTCCGGATGAATCCCGTGGCCAGCCGTTGCTCGAAGGTGGCATCCGGCAAGAGGTCCCCCGCGATCTGCCAGGTGCTGAATGTGTCGAACGGAAGGTTCCGATTCAGGGCGTCGACGACCCAGTCGCGCCAAGGCCACATCGTGCGATCGGAATCGCCCTGGTACCCGTTCGAGTCGGCGTAGCGGGCCGCGTCGAGCCATTCCCAGGCCATTCGCTCGCCGTACCGGGGCGAGGCGAGCAGACGGTCGACGAGTCGATCCCACGCGCCGGGCAGGGAGTCCGCGAGATACGCGTCGATCTCCTCGGGGGTCGGTGGGATTCCGGTGAGATCCAGGGTCACGCGGCGGACGAGCGTTTCCGGCGCGGCAGGCGGGGTCGGGTTGAGATTCTCGCGCTTCAACCGGTCCAGGATGAAGGCGTCGATGGGGTGCGGGTCGGGCGTCGACTCCAAACCGATTGCGATTGGCGATGCCGATTCCGATTCCGACGCCGACGCCGTTGGCGATCCTCCGACTTCGGGAAGATGGGCGACCGATGGAGGACTGGGCCGGATTGGCGGCGAGTACGCCCAGTGCACGCCCCACGGAGCGCCGGCCTCGATCCAGCGGGACAGCAGCGCGACCTGTTCCTGCGACAGCGGCTTGTTGGCCCGATCCGGGGGCATCCGTTCGTCGGGATCCGCGGCGGTGATGCGGGAGATGAGACCGCTGGAATCGGGGTGGTGGGGGACCACGGCGGGGTTGCCGCCGTCGGCGGGTGCCAGAGCGCCTTCGCGTGTGTCCAACCGCAACCCTCCCTTCCGCGCCTTTTCGTCGGGGCCATGGCACGCGAAACAGTGATCGGAAAGGATGGGAAGGATCTCGCGGGAGAAATCAGGGCCCGCGATTCGAGGGGCGGCGGGAGGATTGCCGAGGGCCGGGAGGCCCCAAGCCAGCACCAGGAGGATCGCCGCGGCGCGGAACGGTTTGGGGTGGTTGGGATTTCCGAATTTCGGACGCGCGTTGGGACCATGAACCCGAGGGGCATCCCACGGAGCAGGCGCGGGGGCGTGGAGGGGCGAGGAGTCCGTCCTCAGATCTCCACGCCTCAGGGCCTTCGTGAGTGAATCGCGGTTCATGGAGTCGAGTTTCATGCGGGGCGGGGAGACGCGGGCCTTTCAGGAATGTCGCACAATGCGCCGTTGAAGGGGGCGTGCGACGAGGAGGAGCAGGAGTCCGGTTCCGCCGGCGGTGGCGACGACCTGGAGAAACCGGGTCGGCATCGCCTCGGTGTTGTCGCCGGTGACCTGTCCCGCGAAGAGGCCGGCGACCAGGTTTCCGAGGGACGTTGCGAGGAACCAGATTCCCATCAGCTGACCGACGAGTCTTCGGGGCGCCAGCTTGGTGACGGAGCTGAGCCCGACCGGGCTCAGGAGCAGTTCACCGAGCGTGTGGAGGAAGTACGTGGCGATCAGCCAGGACGGCCAGACGGGGCCCGATTGGAGGGCTCGTCGGGCGCCGATCGCCACCACGGCGAATCCGGCGGCGAGCAGGATGAGGCCGATCGCGAGCTTTCCGACGAGGGGTATGTCGACTTGGCGCCGGTCGAGCGCCATCCAGGCGGCGGCGACCCCGGGGGCCAGGGCGATGACGAAGCCCGCGTTGAGGGACTGGAACCATCCCGCCGGGACAACAAAGGACGAACCGGCAAGGGTCCGGTCCGTGTGGCGATCGGCGAAGAGATTGAGGGAAGACCCGGCTTGTTCGAATCCGGACCAGAACATCGCGGACGCGATGAACAGGACCACGACGATCGAGAGCCGGCTTTTTTCATCGGCCGACAGCCCGGCGAAGAGGAACGCCCAGGTGAACCAGGCCACGGCGAGGCCGACGATGGCGAACGTGGTTCTTTTCGCGAGCCAAACGGGATCGATGACGAGCACTCCCGCCGCCGCGAGGGCGAAGACCACGGTCAGGACGGCGACTCCGACTCCCGCGGCGGCGATGGCCCGTTGGCGTTCCGCGGGGGCGTGGTCGGGTGGAAGACCGATGGGGCCGAGGTGGCGGCGGGTCAGAGCGAATTGGATGAGTCCGAACACCATGCCGACACCCGCCGCGGCGAAGCCCAGGTGCCAGTTCAGTTTCTCCCCCAGGGTGCTGCAGATCAGCGGGCCCACGGCCGCGCCGAGGTTGATCCCCATGTAGAACAGGGTGAAGCCGGCGTCCCGACGGGCCCCGCCTTCGGGGTAGAGTTCGCCCACCAGCGTGCTGACGTTGGGTTTCAGCAGGCCGGTGCCGGCAACGACGAGCAGCAGACCGAGAAAGAAAAAGGTGGTGCTGGGAACGGCCAGGGCGAAGTGGCCCGCCGCGATGACGAGCCCGCCGATCCACACCGCGCGTTGCGCGCCGAGGACCCGATCGGCGAGCCAGCCCCCCGGGAGCGCGGCCAGGTAGATGCCCGCCGTGTAGAGGCCGTAGATCGCGGTGGCGACCTCGTCCGTCAATCCGAGTCCGCCGTTCCGGACCTGATCCACCATGAAAAGGACCAGGAGCGCGCGCATGCCGTAGTAGCTCAGCCGTTCCCACATCTCGGTGAAGAAGAGCGTGTAGAGACCTCGGGGATGGCCGGTCGGTGTCGACGTGGAAGGCATGCGTCGGGGGATGGTGATTCAGGCGCAGTTTGGTCGGATCCGGCCGGGAGAAAAAGCGCAGACTTCGCAGCCGGGGATTGCGCCTGGTTTCCGCGGCCGAAATGCTCCCCGAATGAGAACCGTGATGGGTGCCTGCTGGATGGGAGTGCTGGCGGTCCTGGGTTGCGCGGAGTTCGGTGGACTGCGCGCGGCGGAGCCGATCGTGCTTCGTGAGGCGCTCGTTCTGGAATCCGTGGGTCGGGCGGGGCGCAACACGCTCTTTACCGATGCGCTCGAAGCGGCGCTGGTGGTGGGGCGCCCGGTGTCACCCGCGGTGGGCGACGAGGTCGTTTCGGCGCGGGGCGGAAGCCCGAGGGTCTGGGCCCGGGCGGTCGCGGGCGACGACGGCTGGTTTTCGGGGCGCGCGTTCCGCGGTGGTTGGGCGCACTTCTCCCATGCTGTCGCGGAAGAGTCCGTCGTGCTGTTTCAGGCGGCGGGTCATTCCATGGCCTACGTTCAGGGAGAACCCCGCGTCGGCGACATCTATGGCTACGGGTATGTCTCGGTTCCAGTCGCCTTGAGGGCGGGAACCAACGAATTCCTGGTGGCGACGGGCCGGGGCCGATTGCGGGTGCAGTTGTCGATGCCGCCCGCGCCTGTGTTTCTGCAGGCGACCGACCCAACCCTCCCCGATCGGGTGGTGGGGGAGGCGACGGACACGTGGGGCGCGGTTGTGCTGGTGAACGCGACGCGGCAATGGGTTCGCGGAGCGATGGTCCGGGCGACGCTGGGTGATGGGCCGGCGGTCGCGACCGGGGTAGGGGACGTGCCTCCGCTGGGAGTTCGAAAGGTGGGATTCCGGATCGTTGGGGACGCTCCCGAAGCAGCCGAGGGGGAGTCGCCGTCTTCGTCGCTTCGCGTGTCGTTGAGTCTTCCGGACGGAACGATCGGCGTTGGAGAACCGCTGGGGATGGACCTTCGCATTCGCCGGCCGGAGCAGACCCACAAGCGGACCTTTGTCAGCGCGATCGACGGCAGCGTCCAGTACTTCGCGGTGAACCCCGGTTCGGCGGTCCCGGTTCCGGAAGGTGCCGAGCCCGCGCTGTTCCTGAGCCTTCACGGGGCGAGCGTCGAGGCGATGGGGCAGGCGGAGGCCTACGGCCCCAAGCGCTGGGGAACCCTGGTCGCGCCGACCAATCGACGCCCGTACGGATTCGACTGGGAGGAGTGGGGCCGGTTGGATGCGATGGAGGTCCTGGAATTGGCGAAGGCGCGCTGGCGCCCGGACCCGTCCCGGATCTATCTGACGGGGCACTCCATGGGCGGGCACGGGACGTGGAACTTCGGGGTGACCTTTCCGGACCGCTTCGCGGCGATCGCGCCGAGCGCGGGTTGGATCAGCTTCTTCTCGTACGCGGGAACCGATTCATTTTCGAATGCGACACCCGTGGAAGCCGTGCTTCGCCGGTCGGCCGCCTCGAGCGACACCCTGGCGATGGCGACGAACCATTTGCAGCACGGCGTGTACATCCTGCACGGCGACGCCGACAACAATGTGCCCGTGCGCGAAGCCCGCCGGATGCGGGAGGTCCTGGGGACCTTCCATCGGGATTTCGACTGGCACGAGCAGCCCGGGGCCGGGCACTGGTGGGGAAACTCGGACGAACCGGGGTCGGAGTGTGTGGATTGGCCGCCGGTGTTCGATTTCTTCGCCCGCCACCGGATCCCTCGGGGAACGGAGTTGAGGCGGATCCAGTTCGTGACGGTCAACCCGGGGGTCAATGCCCGGTCACACTGGGTTGGGATCGACAGGCAGGTCCGGGCGCTCGAACCGAGCGAGGTGGACGCCTTGTGGGACCCGGGTCTGCAACGGGTCACCGCGACGACGCGGAACGTCGAGCGTCTCGTCCTGGATGTCACGGAGTGGGGGCCGGCGCCGTCGGGGTTCCGCGTGGACCTGGATGGGAAGGGGTTCGAAAAGGTGATGCCGACGGGCGGTTCGGCGCCCGGGACGGGAACGGCGGGGCCCGTGGATCGGCGGGTCCTGGCTTTCGAGAAGGCGGGAGACGGATGGGAGGTGGCGGCGGGTCTCGCGGATTCCAGGGGGAAGGGGCCTCACCGCGCGGGTCCGTTCAAGGATGCTTTCCGGCATCGCATGGTGTTCGTGTACGGAACGAAGGGGACAAGCGAGGAAAGCGAATGGGCGCTGGCCAAGGCGCGGTTTGATGCCGAGAGCTTCTGGTACCGGGGCAATGGTTCGGTCGACGTGATCCCCGACACCGCGTTTTCCCCGGATCGATATCCGGATCGCGGCGTGATTCTCTACGGTCACGCGGAAATGAACGCGGCCTGGCCGGCGCTGCTTTCGGGAAGTCCGGTGGAGGCGCGGCGGGGAGTCATCCGCGTGGGTGGACGGTCGGTGGAGCGGGACGATCTCGCCTGTCTGTTCCTACAGCCGCGGTCGGACTCGGAGATCGCGAGTGTCGGGGTCGTGGCGGGAAGCGGCATGGCGGGACTTCGAATGACGAATCGCCTGCCCTATTTCATGGCGGGGACCGGGTACCCGGACTGCCTGGTGGTGGGAGCCGACGCTTTGGAACGCGGAACCGAGGGAATCGTGGCGGCGGGATTCTTCGGCAACGACTGGTCGGTGGAGCGCGGCGACTTCGCGTGGGGAAAGCCTCCAGCGGTCAGTTCCGGGCGGTGAGCTTGAGTTTGGGCCGCGTGGCGATGCCGTCATGGATCACCTTCAGGATCTGGCGTCGTTCCGATCCGATCAGCGGGAGGCGTGGGGCTCGCGTCCATTCCTTTCCGAGACCGCATTCCTGAACGGCCAGCTTGATGTACTGGACGAACTTGGGATGCACGTCGAGGTGGAGGAGCGGAGCGAACCAACGATAAAGCGCGCGCGCGCGGTCCCAATCGCCGCTCCGGGTGAGGTCCCAGAAGTGCTGGTTTTCCTTCGGGAAGGCGATGCCGGACCCGGCGACCCATCCGTCGATGCCGAGGATCGCGCTTTCGAGGGCGAGGTCGTCGACGCCGGTGAAAAGGGCGTACCGGCCGCCGACGGTGTTGTGGAGGTCGGTGATTCGGCGGGTGTTGCCGGAGCTTTCCTTGAGCGCGACGAAGTTGGGCTGGTCGGCGAGGTCCGCAAAAAGCTCCGGGGTGATGTCGTGGCCGTAGCTGATCGGGTTGTTGTAGATCATGATCGGCAGGCCGGTGGCGCGAGCGACGGTGCGGAAGTGGTGGAGCGACTCGCGCGGGTCCGGTGACTTGTAGATCATCGGGGGCATGAGCATGAGGCCGTCGGCGCCGAGTCGTTCGAGATCCCGGACATAGCGGACGGCGTCGGCGACGCTGCTTTCGGCGACGCCGCTGAGCACGGGGATCCGTCCGTTGACGGCCTCGATCATGGCGGCGAGGACGTCCCGTTTCTCCTGGGCTCCGAGGGATTGGTTTTCACCGAGGGACCCGAGGAAGGTGAGTCCGGAGATCCCGGATTCGATGAGGGCTTCGGCGTGGAGGGCGGTGGCTTCGAGGTCGAGGGAGCCATCGCGGTGCATCTGGGTGGTGATGGCGGGGAAGACGCCGTTCCAGTGGGGAGTCGTCATGGGGAAGTGGGTGGGGTGCTGGGGAATGTGGTGGTTGGGACGGTTGGGGAAACGGGAGCCGGGGAAGGTGGATTCGTGGAGGCATGGCGCCCTGCCGGGCTGAGGAGCAATTTGAACGCGGCGGCGACGGCGAAGGCGAGGACAAGGATGTCGAACCAGCGTTGGGGAAGGCGGGCGACGGCGCTTCGTCCGATGAGGAGTCCGGCGAGGATGAGCGGGACGAGCACCCCGTTGATGGTGAGGGAATGGAGATCGATCAGGCCCAGCTGGGCGCTGAAGGGGACCTTCAGGAGATTGATCAGGAGGAAGAACCAGGCGCTGGTCCCGACGAACGCGTCCTTGGGGAGGGCGACCGCGAGGAGGTACAAGCCCATGACGGGACCGGCCGCGTTGGCGAGCATCGTGGTGACGCCGGCGGTAAAGCCCATGGTCCAGGCGAACCCCCTGGACGTGGGCATCTCCCGGAAGATCCCGGGTTTCAGGTCGCGGGCGATCTGGAGGACGGCCAGGACCAGGACGATTCCGCCGATGACCGGTCCGAACCCGGCGGCCGGGAGTCTCCCCATGATCCACCATCCGGCGACCACGCCGGCCAGCGCGGGCGGGAGGGTGCGTCCGACGTGGGGCCATTGCGCATGCCGGCGAAAGAGCCAGACGGCGCCGAGATCGCCCGCGATTAGCATGGGGAGCACGACGCCGGTCGACCGGATCCCGGGGAAGAGTTGGGCGAAGAGCACCACGTGAAGGAGGCTGATTCCGGGCAGACCGCTTTTGGAGATCCCGATGCCGACCGCGGCCAACCCGGCGATGGCCCATTGGGCGGGTGTGAAATCGGGGAGCATGGGATCGGGAGCGGCGGGGTCGCGGCGGGATCAGGGCCTTGGAGCCGGATCCGGATTCGGATCCGGCTCCGAACGATCGAAGTCCGCCAGGAACGCCTTGAAATCGGCGGATTCGCGGAGGAGTCGTCCGCCGACATCGCGAAGGCGGTCCACGGCGGTGTCGGAGAGGAAAAAGGAGGTGGGTTGATTGTAGAAATACCTGCGCTCCGCGGCGTCCTCAATGGCGGAGAACGAGATCTCGATCGGAAAGAACTCGAGCGGATGGACGGATCGTCCGCGGCCATCGCGTTGCGCGGCGCGCCAGCGGGTCAGTTGCTCGCGAAGGAGCTCCTGGGTTTCGATCGAATACCGGTCCATGGGAATGGCGGCGCCGGAGACCGCGATTTCGAGGGTTCCCGGAGGCTGTTCGTTGCGGTCCCATTGTTTTTCGGGGGATGAGTAGGCATTGACGACCACGATTCCGACGCGGCGGACAGTGCTCAGGTCGAAGAGGTTTCGAACGTCGTCGTTCGATTCGATGGCGAGAAGGCCGTCGAGCACCGCGCGGATGCCGAGGTTGTCGGAGACTCCGCCATCGACGAGGTGCAGGTAGGGGCGGTTGGTGGAATCGAGGTAGGACGAGGCTTCCTTGAGATGGAACCGGGTGCGGCTGGAGAGTTGGTCGCTGGTGAGGTGGGATTGCACGGCTTCGAGGCGGGGGATCCAGGCGCCGCATCCCCCGGCGTAATTGTTGAGTGTGTTGGGGGCGAGGAGGC
>JBFWOK010000199.1:0-11507 GCA_050250555.1 Limisphaerales bacterium | reverse complement strand
TAGCGGGTGCCGTCGCTGGCGGTGACGGCGTAGTCGAATCCACCGAAACGGCCCGAGTCGGGATTGTACGGGAGCCCGGTCCCGACCTGGTAAAAGGCGTCGCCCACGGCCCGAAGGACGGCGGTGCCGCTGGTGAGGCTGAACGTGACCCCAGGATCCGGGGTCCAAGCGGGACGGAAATAAGATCGGTCGCCGCTCTCGATGGCGACCGGTTGGAAGGTGAATCCCGCCCGGACACCATCCGGCAGCGTGACGTAGACGCGGGTTCCCCGGGTCAGCGGAGCGAAGAAGCCATCGGCTTCGCGGCCGGTGGGCGGAAGGTTCGTCGACAAGGCGGGGTCCGCGAGAACGAACTGCCAGCCGAATCCGAAGTCGCCGTCCTTGGACGCGTTCAGACTCGAGTATCGGCGCGCGATCGGGATGGAGACGCCGCCAAGCGAAAGGGTGAAGTCGGATTCGATGCGAACATAGGCGCCGGGCTTGGTCGGCGTGTTGATCTCGACGAGGTACTCGGTTCGCGTCGTGCGTCCGCCGATGTCGACGGCGGTGAGTCGGAGTTGGTACGCGCCATTCTCGAATCGGCCGGGGTCGAGAGTGGCGAGTGCGCCGTCGACGGAGGTCCGGGACGAGGCCAGTTCGACCGGCGTCGAACCGTCGAGCGGGGCGAGTTCAAGGGTCCAACGGTCGAGATTCGAGTCCTGGACAGTTCCCACCACGGAGGCCGGCGTCGTGAGGATGGTTCCGGGAACGATTCCGGTAATGCCCGTGGTGGGCGCGGTGCGATCGAGCGGATCGCGGACCAGGATCTCGGAAGTCAGGGTGGCGGTGAAACCGTCGGCGTCGACCGTGGTGGCGACGATCGAATAGATGCCGGGAGCCGGCGGGAGAAAGACGAAGCGCCCAAAGCTGTCGAGCGTTCGGGCCGCACCGTTCACGGAGAGCGCGACGCTGGAGACCGGGGCGATGCTGGACGCGGTCACTTGGAGAGTGACGTTGGCGCCCGGAACGACGGGGAACCCAGGGGTCACGTCGATGCGAACGGACGGAGGCCGCGCGAGGGTGTTCACGACCAGGGTCAACAGCTGGGTGACCGACTCGCGACCGTCGGACACCGTGACTGGGAGGTCATACCGTCCGGCCTGCGCGCCGACGGGAGTCCAGGTGACCACTCCGAACTCGGCGTCGAAGGTCATTCCGGCCGGTCGTTGGCCGAGGGAGTAGGTGATCGCGTCGCCGTCCGGGTCCGCCGCGGCGATGGGCAGGGAGAACGGTTGGCCGGCGAGGATCTGGTTGGCGGTGGGGGCTTGGAACTCCGGCGGGCGATTGACGTTGAGCACCTGGACCAGGGATCGCGCGGAGCCAAGGGCGCCGGACGAATCCCGCGCGGTGAACACAATCTGGTAGACGCCGGCCTGATCGTAGCCGGGCGTCCAGGAGAAGAGCCGCGTCTCCGGATCAAAGGTGGCTCCCGCGGGAAGCGCCTCGGCATAGTAGATCAGCGGATCGTCATCGAGATCGCCGCCGGCGATGGTGAATGCGAGCCGCAGTCCCTCCTGGCCGAGGGTTGGGGCGGGTGTTGCGACGAAGGGCGCCCTGTTGAGTCGGTTGATCCGGAACGTCACCGATTCCGTCACGGTGCGATGTCCGTCCGTCGCGCCAAGGACGACGACGAAACTGCCGAACTGCGTGAAGTCGGGGGTCCATCGGAATTGACCGGTCACAGCGTCGAGGCTGGCACCGGCTGGGAGGCTGTCGCCGAAATAGGTCAGGGTGTCGCCATCCGGGTCCGTGGCTCTCAACGTGAACGCGATCGTCTCCGTCTGATTGGCGGTGCGGTCTCCAATCGCGGTGAGCGTGGGAGCCTCGTTCGACGCGCGGACGATGATCCGAACCGTTTCGCGATCGGTGCCTGGGATCGCGGCCCCGTCGTTGCCGCTGTCCGCGACTTGGAGGGTGACGGTGTGGGTCCCAGCATCCGCGAGGGTCGGGGTCCAGGTGAAACGCGCTACTCCGTAGACGGTGGTTCCGACGAAGGCGGCCCCGGCGGGAAGGTTTTCGGCGGCAAACGTGAGCGGATCCTGATCCGGGTCCTCGACGCGGACGTTGAAGACCAGCGGTTGGTCGATCAGCGCGACCTTGTCGCCGACCGGCGCGATGACGGGCGGCTCATTGGCTGCCCGGACCGCGAGGATGAACGAAGTGGTTCCGGTCAGGGCGCCCGCGGGAACGCCGTTTCCGTTGTCGGTGGCCAGTATCGTGACGGTGTAGTTGCCGCGATCACCGGGCTGCGGCAGGACGCGGATGGAGCCGGTGCCGTCGTTGTTGTCGACGAAGGTGGCGTTGCGAGGAAGTCCTTCCACGGAGAGCCGAAGGGGGCCGGCGTCGGGATCGATGGCGCGAATGGGGATGGTGAGGCTGGCACCCACATCGACGAACTGGTTGGAGATCGGATCGAGCTCGGGCGTGCCGTTGGTGTCGGCGACGTCGATTCGCACGGTCAACTGATCGCGGCTGGGAACGGCGGTTCCGTCGCCGTCGTTGGCCACGCTGAATTGGATCGAGTACGTCCCGGCCTGGGAGAACGTCGGGCGCCAGGTGAGAAGCTGCGTGACTGGATCATAGGCGGCCCCGGCGGGGAGATTGGAGACGGTGTAGGTCAGCGTGGCCTGGGTTTCCGGATCGGTGACTTCGCCCCCGAGGGCCGACCCACTCCCGGTGCCGGAGACGTTCGGGTCGAGCGCCACGACCCGGACCGAGAGAGGCTGGCCTTCGGGGATTACAAGGGCGTCGAGCGGAACGAACCGAACCGGGCCGTTCACGTTGAGCACCACGACGCGGACCGTCTGCCGGGCGGTGCTCGTTCCATCCGTCGCTTCGAAAACGAGGTCGTACTGTCCGTGCTGGGCGTACGAGGGAGTCCACAGGAACTGTCCGCTGTCGGGGACGAGAACCGCGCCGGCGGGCAGATTCGGCGAACCGAACCGGACCGGATCTCCCTCGGGATCGGAGGCCCGGAGAGTGAAGGCGAGGGTGGTTCCCTCGCTGACGGTGCGTTCGACCGCGGTTTGGAACACGGGCGGCAGGTTGCCCGGAAGAACCACCGCGGTGAACGAACGGGACGTTTCGTTGACCCCGTCGGAAACCGTCAGTCGGAGGTCCGGATAGACGCCGGCCTGCTGACCGCCTGGCGTCCAGCGGAGCGTGCGGCTCGCGGCATCGAACGTGGCTCCGGCGGGAAGCCGATCCATCCAGAAGACCAGGGGGGCTCCCTCGGGATCCACGGCGGCGAAGGTTACCGTGAAGGCCTCGCCGGCGGTGGTTTGGACGTCCAAAATCGGGGCGAGAACCGGGGGAAGATCGAGTCCGGACACATCCAGCCGCCAGCTCTGTCGGGCATAGGCCCCTTGTGCGTCGATGGCGCGAATCTCGAACGCGACCTGGTTGGTTCCGCCGGCCGGGATGGCCCACGTGAGGACGCCCGAAGCCGGATCGAGCGACGCGCCCGAAGGGCCGGTGACCAGGACGTAGGAGAGGCCGCCGCCCACCGGGTCCGTGGCCGACGCGCGGTAGGTGTACGCCGTGGAGGCCGTGGCGACGGTGACGGGATCGGACACAAAGACCGGACGCGAATCCCGGGGAGTTCCGACCTGAATGCGGGAAGCCAGGTCGAGGGCGATGGCGTCGGGATCGCGGACGGTCACAGTGACCCAACCCGTGAGCGCGTCGGGAAGGAGGGTCCCCGCGTCGCCAACCAGCTCGACATAGGCGAGACCGGTGGCGTCCACGAGCACGCCGGAATTGTTGCCGACGACCTGGAGGTTTTGGGCGTGGATTCCGTCGAGGATCACCCGCACGGGGCCACTGAGCGAGGCGTCGGTGGAGTTCCGCAACCGGATATCGAACGAAACCGTTCCGGCCAGGCGATCCAGTCGGGTTGTGGAGTATTCGATTCCGGGCGCCAGAACCGCGGTCCGGTCCTCGGCGACGACGAACTCGGCGGCATACTCGGCAGCCAGCGGATTTCCGAGGTCGTCCTGAATCGAGTTCGAGACCCGCAATTCGTAGGTGGACGGAGCCAGCGCGTCGAAAACCAGGGTGACGGCGCGGGATTCCGGATCGTAGAGCGCGGCGCCGATCCGAATTTCCGCGCCGGTCGACATGTCGATGATCTGGTAGTTCTCGGCGCGGGTGACCGACCGGGCGTCGGAGGACCCGCCGCGGAACATGGATGAGTCGAACGTGACCGACGCCTGGCTGATTCCGATCGGGGCGCCCGCGCGATCGGCGGGGTCGCTGGCGAGCACTTCGGGCGGGCGGGCGGGGAAGACAACGTCGACGCCTTCGCCGGTGGCGACGTAGAGGCGGCCGTCGGGGGAAGCGACGAGGAAGGCTCCCCGGGCTCCGCCGGTCGCGAGCGTTACGGAATCGAGGGATTCGACGTCGAGCGCGAGCAACTCGCCGGTGGTGGTTGAGACGAAGAGCAATCCGGCGAGGCGCGTGTCCGCGGCGCCGAAGGCGAGGGCGACGGCTTCGACACCGGGATTGGCGGCGAGGGAAGCCCTGCCACGGCTGTCGAATCGGAGAATTGAACGGGAAGCGCCCACTTCGCCGGGCCATTCGATTCCCCAGAGCGAGCCATCGGGAGCGAGGGCGAGACCTTCGACGAGGGTCCGTGAGAACGGCGTGAACGCGCGACGGGTGGTGTCGAAGATCTGGACGCCTTCGCCGGTCGCGACGAAGAGCCGGGATGCCTCGGGGTCGGCGACCAGACCCAGGGTGACGCCGACGCTGTAGCTGGCGAGGACGGATCCGGAGGCGGGGTCGAGTTCGAGCAACGCGCCGCCGCCGGTGGTGGCCCACAGGTTGCCGTCGCGATCGTAGGTGATGGCGTAGACGGGAGACGGGAGAGTCGCGAACGGTTGGGTGGCGGGGTTGCCGCCGACTCCGATTCGGAACAACTGGTTGCGGCCGGCGCCGCCCGAGACCAGCAGACTTCCATCCGGGGCGAGGGCGACACCGATGGCGCCGACACCGGCGCCCGAGACGGCGATTCCACGGGCGAACGAGGCGGCGGCGAACGGGCTCAGGACGCGGTCGAAGCCCGGAAGGCGGGAGGTGGGAAGCGCGCCTGGGACACCGAGGGCGGCCTGCACGAACAGCGGGTTGAGCGGTATGTCCGAGGCGGGCGGCAGGACTGGAAGAACCTCCCGGTCGAGAGGAACGGCGATGGGGACGGCGCCGAGACGAACCGCGGGCGGGAACAGGGTGAGACTGAGGCCGGGGGGCGCGGCCTCGAGATTGCCCGCGACGTCGGCGGCCAGGACCAGGAACTGCGGCACCCGCTCGTCGAGGGCGGCGTACGAGAGCGAGGTCGACGTGGTCTGGGTTTCCAAGGCGGAATAGAACCGTCCGTCGAGGGACACATAGACCGAGTATTGAAGGACGCCGGATCCGAGGGGGTCGTCGACGGCCGACCACTCGAGGAGGTATCGGTTGCCCGGGAGCGTCTGGGTGGTGAGCGTCGAAACGGGGGCGGCGTTGTCGAGGCGGGCGGAAGCAAGGTTGGTATCGAATGGGGTCGAGTCGCCGAAGAACACCCGGGCGCGGGCGTCGAGGGAAGCGCCGGAGGGAGCCTCGGGATGCGCTCGAATCGTGTAGCTGACTTCGCCGGTTTCGCCGGCGCGCAGCAAACCGACGTTGTCGCCCGACGCGAGCAGGCCGGTGACCGGGTCGATGGTGCGGAAGACCCAACTGGCGATCCCGGTGACGACATCGATGCCGGCGGACATCTGAAGGACGAATCCACGCGTGGCGGTGAGGTCGAACTCCGCCGAAAACGCGCCCCGACCCTGGGGCAGGCCGAGAGTCAGGTCCCCGAAGCGAAGCGAAGCGAGCTGGAACGAACGAATGTCCAGGTCCGGATCAATCTCCTGGACCACGCGAAGTTCGCGAATGGGCTGGCCGTCGGCGGGGTTCGCGAACTGGATGAGGTACGGGAGTCGCGTGGATCCGCCGGGCACGATGTTGAGGGGGCTGTCCTGCGCGGATGGTCCGCGCATCACGACTCCCGGGGCGGTGCCAGCCGCGCCCGTCAGGAAATCGCCGAGGCTAGGATCTCCGGGGAGTACTCCACCTCCACCGTCCACTGGCGCCGACGAGAAGAAGTCATCGGGGACCTTGACGCGGATCCGGAAGGCTTCGAAGCGCGTGGCGAGGGGCAGGCCGAGGTCGTAGGCGGTTCCGTCGGGAATGGCCGGGCCGCCGAACGCATCCGGATCGTGGTTGGCCCAGGCACGGATCTGTTCGAAGAAGGCGGCGAGGCCGTCGGTCTGATTGACGATGAATTCCGCGCCTTCCGGGGTTCCCAGGAGGCCCGCCACCTCGACGGCGAGGTTGCTGTCGAACTCGGCGGAGATCCGCGGAGAGGGTGGGACGTCCTCGTATCGAAGGACCCCGGCGCGGACCAGCGCCTGGAGATAAAAATCCTGGAACGCGGCGGAATCGCCGGCCGCCGCGACGAGCGACTGGGGCGCGGCGACGTCGGCGAGAATCTTCTGCCGCAACTCCTCGGCGCGCCCGCGTTGGAACGTGAGAAAATCCTCGGTGCTCAGCGGGGTGATCGCAGCGAAGATGTAGAACTCGAACTCCAGTTCCTTGAGGGCGTCGTCGCTGAGTTCCCGAAGGAAATTGGGATTCTCGGCGAGCAGTTCCTGGATGCCCGGATAGATCTCGAGGGCGAAGGTGCGCGCGTCGAAACCGTGGGCTCGGAAGTCGATGGCGAAACCGGAGGCGGTGAGGACCCCGTCGAGGTTGAGGACGGGATCGAGATTGGCCCACGGGATGCCTGGGATGTTGGGGGATCCCTGAAGGTTGGTTTGGAAGACGAGGCGTTCGCCCGGGACGAAGGTCGTGTTTTCGATCCTGGGGACTCCGTACTGGAAGAAGACATAGGGCGTATCGACGTTCGTCAGGCTGTCGAAGGAGACGCCGTAATACGCGCTGGGGAATCCGGACTTGGACAGCAGGATCTCGTCGGGTCCGCCGAGACCGATCGTCACATCAAGGGGCTGGGGCTGGCTGATGAGGAATCGGTACGGGATGATGGAAATGTCGCCATTCGGGTTGGCGACCTGGATGTCGTAGAGGCCGAGCGGCGCGTTCCGCAGGTCGAAGACGGCGACGATGCGCGTGGCGTCGACGACGTCGTAAGTGACGGGAACGTATTCCCCGAACTGGGGTCGGATCAGTTTGAGAGTGGCCTGGGGATCGAACCGCGCGCCGCGGACCGTGACGGTGACATAGCGGCCGGAGCCGACGTCGTCGGGGGAGATTTGGGTGATGCCGAAGGGCAGGGAGCGCGCGGCGAGAGTGCCCGTGGAGCGTCCGCCCTGGGCGCGGACAAGGATGTAGTAAGTCCCGGCGCGCGTGGTGGGGATGACGGCGGTCTGGGAAGCGTCGAGTCGTCCTTCGAAGGCCGCGTCGTACTGAAGGGAATTGGGAACGGCTTCGTACGCGACGTACAATTCGTTGAGTCCACTGGCCGCCGTGAACGAGATTTCGAGGGTCTCGCCGGCTTCGGCCTCTACCCGGTAGAGCGCCTGGCCGAGGGCTGGAAGGTCGAGCGCGGCCGGAACCCCGACGGTCAGAAGGGGCACTTGAATCAGGATGGGATCGGCGCCGACGCCGAGATTGTTGTCGTCCCGGGGGCCTTCGTGGATGTCGTTGAAATTGTCGGTTCGCGCGATCAGCCGGTACGTGCCGGGCAGGGCGGGTGGGATGACGACCTGGAGCGTGGTGGTGTAGGACGCGCCGGGCGCTAGGTTGCGTCCGCCCTGGGGAGGATCCGCCGTGCCGAGGAGACGATCGCCGTAGTCCCAGATTCCGTCGGCGGACAGGTAAAGCGTGTCGTACCAGGCGCCCTTGGCGGGTTCCGTTCCGCGGTTGATGACGGTGAGGGTGACGTTGATCGGGGCGCCGACCGACGCATTCAAGGGGCCCACCACGGCGTCGACCTGGAGGTCGGAAGGCGGCGGGAGTTCGATGAGCATCGGCACTTCGGTCGCCCTCGCATTGTTGGTTTCGCTGCTCTCAACGACATCGCCTCGGGCACCGGGGGATGTCTGGGGATCGGAAACGACGAAGACGTAGTAGGGCCCCAGAATCCCACGAGGTGGCGTGAATGTTGCAGTGACGGTGTAAGTGCCGTCGGGTACGAGCACCCCCTCGTGACGGAACTGCCCCAGGAACGCGTCGCTCCGCACGTCGAGGAACTGATCCCTGGAGAGATAGACGTAGTCGCTCCAGCGGTGCTGGCGGTCGGGAACGGCGCCCGCGCCGGAATTGACGACGGTCCACGTGGTGGTGAAGGACTGGCCAACGAGAACGCGTTCGCTGGCGGTGACGACCGAGACCCTGAGATCGGGTCCGGGGACGAAGCGGACGGAGAGATCGAGGATCCGCTGATTGGAAGCGGTGCCGGCGTACTCGTTGAGCACGGGGCGGAGCGTGGTTGAAATGAAGCCGGGGAACGATCTGGGGTCGTCACCGGGCGCCTTCGAATAACCGGCGTTGGTGATGACGATGAGATGGAACGGACCGTCGATGTTGTCGGGGAGCTGGGCCTGGATCGTCCCGGAGTACGAGGCGCCGGGTTCGAGGATGCCTCGGTGCTCGGTGGTTCCGATGACCTTGTCGGAAGTGTCGATGGTTGTGTCGCGGGAGAGGTAGACCGAGTCGAACCATCGGTCGAGGCGGGTGGCCCGGGTGCCGTCGTTCCGGGTGGTGTAGTCGATCGTGAAGATCCCGCTGGAATCGGCCGCGGCCGGACCGGAGGCCTCGACGAGGAAGAGATCGGCTTCGCGGTAGACGACCTCGGTCGTGGCTCCGCGGACATTGTTGGCCTTGGTGGCGCCTTCCCAGACGCGGACGGCGAAAAGGCTCGGCCAACCCGGGAAGGACCCGGGTCCGGTGCCGTTGAGGTTGATGGAGAAACCACGCGACCGGGAGACGTTGGGATCGGTCGCGACGTAGATGTAGCGCGGCCCTGAAATGCCCTCCGGAATCTTGAACGACGCGGTCGCCGTGTAGGTTTCCCCCGGCAGCAACGGCGTCGTCTGAACGTGAATCAGGCTGCCCAGTGGAAGGACTTCGGCGGGAGTCCAAACCGGATTGGATGAGAACAGGATCCAGTCCTCCCATTCACGAGTTCCTGCGAAGACCGCGGCCCCGTCATTTCGGACGGTCCAAGTCACTTCGATGCTCTCACCGGAAAAGACGGAAGGCGAAACACGGACATCGACGACGACGAGATCAGCGGGGTGATTGGTGATGGCCGATGGGGCGGAGCGTTGATTGTTGTCGGTGAACGGCCCCTCGAAGACGGTCCGCGGGCTGGTGGATTTCGGGTCGGTCAGGATCCTGCGCAGTTGGCCGGGGGTCAGTTGGCGGGCGTCGGCGAGAGTGACATCGGAAAGGGGCTTGCCGAACTCGCGTTCCGCCCGGCGAATGATGGCTTCGACCTCGCTGAAGAGCGTCCCTTCGGGGCTGCTGAGGATGTCGGGACTCTCATTGGTGCTGACGATGAAGTATTTGCCTTCGGCGGACGGAGGCAGGGTGAAGGTCGCGGTCTGGGTGTAGGACTGACCCGGGAGGAGCGTCCCGAAGTTGGGAGCCGCAAAGACCCGGATGGGATTCGACCCGGGTTGCTTGAGGTCAGGCAGATCCGAGATGTAGACCGCGTCCACCCACCGATCGACGTCGGTGGGGATTGGGCCTTCGTTGCGGACGGTCCAGTTGAGGGTCACCTGGTTGCCACCCGTCGCGGTGGGTGGGGCGACCACTTCGGTGACCACGAGGTCGGCGGACGGTTGGAGCAGAACGGAGATCGGTCCCGTCGCCTTGAAGTTGCTCCCCTGAAGGTCGTTGGGCGCATCCGGATTGACGTTGATTTCGAGCGCCGTCTCGAACACGCGGTCGCCGGAGTCCGTCCACGCCGTGATGTAGAACTGGCCGCGCAGTTGCGGGGGAAGGCGGACCGTGAGAGCCGTCTCGTAGCCGTCGCCGGGCGCCAGGATCCCGGAGTGCCCGACGTACCCGATCGCGACATCGCCACGGGCCGGATTGGGACGGTCCTTCTCGAGGGTCAACCAGACGGAGTCGGTCCATGAAGACGCTTCGGTCGGCCCTGGGCCGCGGTTCTCGACGGAGAACCTGACCACGATGCTGGTGCCATCGAAGGCCTCGATCGGGGCGGTCACCTGCGTGACGACCAGGTCCGGCGGCGGGACGGGGATGGCGTCGATCGCGATCGGGAGAACAAACACGTCGGGCAACGGGGAAGGCACCTCGTCGACGGCATCGGTCGAGTCGGGGACAATCAGGATGAACGCGTTGCCGGCGACTTCTCGGGGTAGGCGGAAGGAAGCGGTGGATGTGTAGTTCTGGCCGGGTGCGAGGGCCTGGCCGTTGGGCAGGGTCCCGAGAAGGATGTCGCCGCCGTCGCGGACGTTGTTGAGCGAGAGGTAGACGGCATCGGTCCAGCGGGATCCACCCGGCGGAGTGGCCGTGGCCCCGAGATTGGCGACGGTCCACGAGACGTCGATGGCGGTTCCAGCCGTCACAATCTCAGGACCCGTCGCCGAAGTGACCTGCAGGTCGGGGCGGGACCGGAGCGAGATGATCAGGGCGCCCGACGAACGCTGGTTGTTTGCCGCGCGATCGGGATCGACCGCGCCTCCGGTGTCGGTGCGGATGATGATCGAGTAAACGCCCTGGATCTTGACGGGCAGATGGAACGCGATGGTCCGGGTGTAGGACTTCCCGGCATCGAGGGCCTGGTCGACCCGGAACGAGCCGAGCACGGTGGCGCCGGCGAGGGTTCCGTTCGGCGCCAGGTACACCGTGTCGGTCCATGCCCCGGCCGCGACGTCGGGGCCATTGTTGCGAACGGTCCAAGACACGTCGATCGACGCGCCGTCGGGCGCCTCGGAGGGCGCCGACACGGAGGTCAGTTCGAGATCGGCCTGGGGCGGCGGGATGAAGGTGATCGCGATCGGGTCGGAGCGGCGGGAATTGTTGTCGGTGAAGATGGCCTCGTAGGGCCCCCCCGTGGTGACAACGAAGTAACCCGTTCCCGTGGCGTCGGACGGAACGGTGGTCTCAACCGTCCGTGTGTAGGTCCCGCCAACGTCCAGGCGTCCGGCCCGCGAGTAGACTCCGATCAGACGGCGGCCCGTGGTGCCCGCAGGATCCGTGGTGAAATAAACGGAATCCGACCAGGCGTCGGTGTCGGTCAGGGCGATTCCCCGGTTGGCGACCGTCCACGAAAGGGTGAGCACCTGGCCATTGGTTCCCGTGGCGGGGGCGGTGATCGATTCGACGACGAGATCGGAGTACGGGCCACGCAGCACTTCGATCGACTGGGTCGCGACGAAGGTGTCGGGCGCCGTGTTCGGCTGCTGGATGACTTCGCCATCCGCGTCGGTGCGGAGGATCAGGTTGAAGCGGCC
>JBFWOK010000198.1:4041-11682 GCA_050250555.1 Limisphaerales bacterium | reverse complement strand
CTGGCATACCTTAAGGAACTTTGAAGCGACTTCCGATTTATGCCGCACGCGAGAGCCGTCTTGCGCTGCAAAATCAAGGCGAGGCGCGATCCGTGCGGTATAAAACGGGATGCGGAATAACGCCGCTTATCTCGCATGCGAGATAAGTGGCGACCCTGCCCCGAGCGAGGGCGACATCCGCATGACCCGGGATCTGGTCCGGGCCGGCCAACTCCTCCGCATCGAAGTCCTCGACCATGTCATCCTCGGGCGGCGCACCACCGAACGGCCGCGCGACTACCTGTCCATGCGCGAGATGGGGCTTTGGTTCTAAGCCTTCAGTCGAACGGCCGGACCGGCGATCTTCGGCGACTCACCAACCCCCAGGGCACTGCGTCGATACCCGCCTCGCAACGGCGCCGATTGATCGCACGAACGATTTGCCGCAGTTGATCCCGGACGGGGGCGTAGGGCTCGAACCCGAGGCGGCCGAGCTCCCGGAAAATACCCTCCGCCGCACCGCAGGCCGACGCCTCGAAGGCGGCCTTCAGTTCGCGAAACCGGCGGCGCTCGATCCGGACCGAAGAATGCCAGCGGTGGGTGCCACGTCCCTTCCGACAGCCGATGGCGTAACCCTCGAACAGGATCGGGCGACGGCGGACATCCCGGACCTGCTTGCCCTCCTCGGCGAAGAACGGGTGCTCCCCGTGCGTCGCCAAGAGGACAAAGAACCGTCCGAAGCGCAGGTACTGCACCCGCGCCCGACCGCCACGCTTGGCCCCCGCCCGCGCCCTCTTCGATTGGTCGATGGCGTACCGGTGGATCAACTTCCGGTCCACGTCCGCTGGGTCCTTGCCCGGGGGCACCCGGCCGGCGACGTAAAACCAATACCCGTGGGCCAGGTACCCCACCGCCAACTGCTGCACGAATCCCGCCACCGAGGTGGCCACGCACCGATACGCCATTTGGAATCCCTCCAAACGGCGTTATGGAGCCTCCGCTGGCCGACGTGCCATGGCGACTGCGGAGCCAACCGGATGCCGTCAGGCAAACGTGATGTTGCCCTCGATCCCTTGGGGCCCAGCCGAATCCAACAGGCGGATGATCGCCGCCCTCTCCAGCACCCGCGAACGCCGCCGAATCAGGATGATGATCCCCCGATGTTCGGCCGCTTCCGCAAGCGACAGGAAATCGTCACGATTGCAGGTGACCAGCACACTCGATCGTTCCACGGCGAGTCGTAGCACCTGATCGTCCGCGGTGTCCGGTGGTGTGCATTCGCGAAGCCTGCAGACCCGATGGCCCAAGGCCTCCAGGGAGAACCCGATATCGTCCGGGACGTCGTGGTCGAGGTGGAAGTTCAAGACGTTTCGGGAGCCATCTGGCGCGCCACCAGCACGTCGATTTCACCCCGATGGTCCTCGTAGTAGGCGAGGCATTCGTAGACCTGGGCGCGCGTCAGATCCGGCAGACACGTGGTCACCAGGCTGTCGACCGTCTCGCCATTCTGGAGCAAGCCGATCACGTCGTGGACGCCGATCCGCGTGCCTTCCACGATCGCTTGCCCACTGCGGACGCCCGCCCGGCGAACGATGTACCGATATCCCGTGGTGGTTGCCTCCGCAGCGCTCATGACGCTTGTTTGTCTGGAAAAGCGGCGTTTGGCGATACCAGAGGTGGGAGGCCGTGACGCGGCGCGCGCGCTGTCCCCAGTCCGCCCGTAAGCCGGGCAATCGCGCTACGCGGGGTTTTGGGGACGGGGACGTGTGTTGCGCACCGTGGTCGATCTCGGGTATTACGCGGGAGGTATGGGACCGGCAGTTCAGCTTGAAGACAACGAGGTGACACTACTTGGTCGAGCTCTGGATGCCGGCCATGGTCGATTGTCCGCGGCTGCCGCACGGGCGTTTCTTCAGGCCGAGTTTCCACCCGCGGATCATGCACGCATGGAGGCACTTGGCGCCAAAGCCCAGGCCGGAACTCTTCAACCTGAAGAAGAGGAACTTCTGGACCGGTACGTCCGGGCCAGCCACCTGCTGACCCTCCTGAAGTCGAAAGCCAGGCGTTCGTTGAATCCTGGAAAGAGCTCGGGCGGGTAGGGCTGCGCGGCGCTTGGTGCCTCTGGTAATGCGGTTGTCTCGAAACGACGTCATCGAGCCATCGGGGCGGGATGTTGCATGACCGGCATTTGGCTTCAGCTTTTTCCCGCAGGCCTCACAATGCCCAGGTCATGAGCCAAACGCTGTCCATAGAAATGCCGGACGAGGTCCTGTTGGCCATGCAAAAGGACCCGGTTTCACTTGCGGCCGAGATGCGCGTGGCGGCGGCTGCCAAGTGGTATGAATCGGGCATGCTTAGCCAAGCGCGGGCCGCGGAAGCGGCCGGCCTCAGCCGCGCGGCGTTCATCTCGGAATTGGCCAGATTCGGGGTCTCGCCGTGTCAGGAGACGTCCCATGAAATTCTGGAGGCGGTGAAACAGCACAGTACATGAGCGTGCTGGTCTGCAACACCTCACCATTGATCTTGTTGGCGAAAGTCGGACTGCTGCCACTTCTACCCCAGTTGTTCGATCGCATCCTGGTTCCCGGGGCGGTGATCGCGGAGATCCAAGCTGGTCCGGATGGCGATCCGATGGCGGCAGCGCTGCCAAACGAAAGGTGGCTCGAACGGGTCGATGTGATACCCGGGCTGTCGCCACTCGCGAGGTGGCAGTTGGGGGCGGGCGAAGCCGAGGTCATTGAGTACGCTCGCGTGAATGGCAATCTGCCGGTCGCCATCGATGATCGGGCCGGTCGGAGGGCGGCTGTAGCGCTTGGGCTTCGACTCTACGGCACCCTTTCAATCGTGGCCGTTGCCGCGAAGCAGGGACGCATTCCGTCATTCGATTCCGCCGTCGCCCAATTGCGACTGCGTGGCCTGTACGTTAGTGAACAGGTCGTCGACGATGTCCGTCGGAGCCTGTAGGCGATCGTCAACACCCTATGTCGCTCCGGCTTACCATCGAACTGGATCCGATCCTGGAGAATGCGCTGCAACGGGCATCCGTTGATCCGTCCAGAGCGCTTGTCGAAGCCCTCGCCCTTGCTTTGTTCCAGCAGGGCGAAATCACCCACATCGAACTCGGTGGCGTTCTTGGGCTTGACCGATTCGAGACCAAAACGCTTTTGCGGCGGCACCACGTCTTCGAGGAATCGTTGACCGCAGCCGACGTGGACTCCGACCGGAAAACGCTGGAAGCGATCTTGGGTCCCGTGCGTTCGAGTCCAAGTCCACCGGGCGGATAACCGCGAGTAGGCGGGTTCCCTTTCACTACCTTTGCCTCCTCGAACTGATCCTTCCTGCTGAGGTTGGGACGTTGCTTCTGTGGCGCAACCTCCCCGAAAGCCCAAATCCTCTGGCAACCCCGGTGAGCTGCAAATCCGCGCCGCCCGCTGCTGTCTCGGAACCCTGGGTTCGCGCGGTCGCGCGGGTTCCTCGGGGTACACGGCGGCGCGCGCGCTGTATTCCCGCATTGCCGTTGCCCATCTATAGCGGTAGCGGCTTCGCGGAAACGAACGCGATCCTCGGCTCCGGTTGCCTTCACCCCGCGGTTGCCCGTCCCCGGACACCCATCGGGTGAACGCCGACCCCAACGACGGGCGGGTGGAGTCCGATGCTCCACCCGCCCGCGACCTCATCGAGACGGGTTGTTCCCGTCACTCCTTTCGTGTGTGCACTGGTGCCCGGCACCACCCGTTGGCACGCACACGCCATCCCAACTGCCTTGCTGGAACGACACCCCACCCCCGGCGACCACGTCGCACGGGGCCAGGGTCCAGGCGCTGCCTGATCCTACTGGGAGCACTCTCGTCAGAGTGCGGCCTTTGAATCACCGGCGGACCTTCGCCGGCACCGGACACCACTCCGGCCGCCACACTCCTTGCGCGGTTAGTCTGATCCTTCGCTGCAGCAGTCACGTCGGTAGGACGTCTTCGCGTCCAGGCCGACCAGGCATTCCCGAGGCTCCCGCCCCGGCACGGTTTGCGGTCCCACGGTGGGACCGATTTCAGGGGACAGAATACAGAAGCGCCCCCTTACCCCTCCTGGCCAGGCTGTTCCCGGTCCGGCTCCGTCTCTGCTGCGGCTGACTGGCAAGGGCTTGATACCCCTTTCATCGTTGAGCTTTTCACGTTCCGCGTTTTGCGCGGATACCCGGAGGGGGTCGGCCTCCGGCGGGTCGGTGTCGCCACCGCCCGGCTCCCGACGCCAGCGTGCGTTATCCGAACCTGTCGAGCCTTTCACCCGAACGGTCCCGCCTGAGCGGAACTGTGGTCCATGGATCCCGCCGGGGGATTGGGAGAGAACCTCCTCTCCGCACCCGCTTTGAACCAGACAACTCCGCCGAATTACACGGCGGAGCATTTCCCGCTCGCCCGCATTCGCGGACGGCTTCGAGCCATGAGATAGAATCTGGGGATTACTCCTGGTTGGTGGCCAGGGATTACTTCCAGAAGCCTCTCTCGAACGTGGCGGGCCACTCTCGCGGCACCACGCTCTACGGGACACGGACGTGACGGTTGGTGAACTCCGTCCCCTCTGGCCGGCTGGTGAAGCCGGTTCCTGGGCGTCCATGCCCGTCTCGATGAAATCCAGGTCGGCGTTGGCATTCCCTGATACTGCGGGAGCCAAAACCTCCACGGTTCATCTACCACGCGCGACTCCAGGGAGACAGCAGAAGATCGGGCGGCGGTGGGTTTCCAGTGCACCCCTTGTCACCCGCTGTCGTCCCGTGTTACGACCGTCATCAGGGAGGACGGAACCCATGACGACGCGTCGCCGACGCTACGCACGTTCCGCCGGGGTGCGGTTGGACCTGGTGGTGCTCGATTACCTGGAGAAACTCGCGGAAAGGGAAGACCGCGACCGCAGTTCCTGCATCAACCGTATTGTGCGCGAGCACGCCGAACGGAACGGGCGACCTCTTCCACCCGCCACCCATCCCCCGGCCACCAAACCGGCGCCTGCTTCCGAGGAGCGATGAACGTTGGACCACCAACCGCCCGCGATATTCCCCGGTTTCCCCGACTTCCGGGCGAACGTCACCTTCGTGCCCATTCAGTTCTTCACGGTCGTCGTGCCGCACTGCTCCCGCGGATGCGTGCGGATTGTCGGGCATGCCCGCCGGCGCCTGCTCGGTTGGGTCGATGAACACGGCAATCCTACCCAGGAACAGGTCCGCTTCACCTACCGGGAGTTGATCGAGCGGGCCGGGGTGTCGCGCGATTCCATCGCCGAGGCCCTGCGCGAGGCCATCGACAAGGGGTTCCTGCGATGCGTCCAGGAGCCCAGGCCAGACCGCCCCGGCCAACCGGCCCAGAACGGCGTGTACGAGATCCACTGGGACGCCGAGGGCCGGTACACGGACAATCCGGATGAGTTCCGCGGCTTCTATTACCCGGAGGCGGCGGTGGTCCCGGTGGCCGAAGCGGGCGCCATCGCCCACCGACCCAAGGCGGCCCGGAAGAACATCCCCAACGCCTACTTCGACGTCCTCCTGCCGGCCGAGCGGTTGTCCGTGATCCGGGTCGTCGGCGCCATGCTGTTCTACAGCATCCAGTGGGGACCCGGCGGCGAGCGGAAAGTCCCGGTCAAGCTCTCGATCACCGAACTCAGCCGGTTGACCCGACTCTCCCGCCAGCACGTCCACGAGGCCGTCGCTGAGGCGCGACAGCGCGGGTACATCGAGACGGTGGACGGGGGCGCCTTCGATCCGCACCACAGCCGGGCGGCGACCTATGCCATCCGGTGGGTCCGGGCGGCGCCGAAGGGGCGCATTTTGGCGGGAGAACAACCGGTCCGATCCGGGGAACCGCCACCGGTCGGAAAAGGTGCACAGGACCGGTCGGAAAAGGTGAACGGGGAGGAGTCCGAAAAGGTGAACACAGAAAGGATTAAAACAGATCTTAAAACCCAGGAAACAACAGCACCGGATTCAACCACCGTTTCGCCGCCTGCTGCTGCGGTCTCGGGGATCGACCTCCTGCTGAAGGCGGGCTTCGACGTCACGACGGCTCGGTGCCTCGCCCGGAGACGCCCCTTGGAGGTCATCCAACGTCAGATCGATTGGCTGCCCTTGCGGCGTAGTACCCGGAACCGCTTGGGCCTGCTGCGCCGGGCGATCGAAGGCGATTGGTGCAAACCGGACGGCGCGCCGGAGGCCGAGGACCTGCAACTCGGACGGATCTTCGCCCGCCACTACTACGCGGCGTACCACGCCAACGCGGGCGAACCCGCCGCAGAACCGCTCGCAAAGGACACTGAAATGGCGGCCCGCTTCGTGGACCGTCTCCTGGCCCTCGACCGCGACCCCAGCAAGGTCCCGGATTGGGGCCGGCAATTCGGCGGCCGGATGCGGGACAAACACCGGAACGATGCCCGCGCCCGGCCTCATCTCTCGGCGGCCCTGGTCCTCTACGGTGACGAGTTCCTTCGGCTCCTACGGCAGGAGGCCTCGGGTCGCGAACGCGCGGTCCAGGGCCGTTCCCGGGCCGAACGGGAGGCCGCCCGGATGCCAGCCTACCTCGATTTCCTGCGTGCCGAGGAAACCCGCCTGCAGCGGTCCGATCCCGCCGGGTACGCCGGTTTCACCGAGGAACGCCGACAAACCCGCCAGCGCATGACAGGCGGTCTATTCCTCGCGTCCGCCGACACCCTGGCGCGGTTCGACAGCGAAACGAGCCGGCTACTCGCCTTCGCCGAGGCGTTTTCCGATCAGGTCCCCGATTTCTGGGGCTGGGACAGACTTCGTGTTGAAGGAGGGATCTGCGAAAGGGCGAACCCTCCCGCGCCAAGACCCCCGGGCTGCGAATTCGCCGGTCGGGATGAGTACCTGCTGAAACCTACCAGCGGTCCACTGCCGCGTTCCTAGGTGGCGGCCCTCGTCAACTCCCCTCAGGCCGACGGTACGCGAGGAGCCCGTTTGGGTTCAGCGCCCTCCTCGGCGTAGATCAGCATCGCGACCGTGCGTCCGCCCGCATCGCGCTCGAAGCGGACGCGCCCGAGGTCATTCTCGTAGAAGAACTCCGTGTCCGAGGCGGGAATCGCCTCACGGCGTTCTCCGTCTGCGGATTTCGTGAAGAGCTTGTTGTCCTCCACGATGACCGTTTGGCGCGAGTCCTTGTCGATCTCGTACACCCCCACGTGAGCAGCGAGAACCGTCGGGTTCACGTTCGCAGCCACCGGCATCCGGAAAGGGTCGCCGATGGCAATGGCGGCCAAACGCTTGGCAATGTAGCTCGGCCTGACCTTCGGATTGTCGTTGTTGCAGAGCACCGCCACGAACACACGCGATTCGGGAATACGCAGGGCGAAGGTCGAGAAACCCGGGATGCCGCCCCTATGCTCGATGACGTCACGGCCCCGGAGCTTCCCAATCTCCCAGCCGAAACCGTACTCGGTGGATCTGCCGCTTTCGAGGGTGTAGGGCTTCCACATCCTTTGGAGGGAAGCGCTCGTGAGGATTTTTTCGTTGTAGAGCGCCGCGTCCCACATGGCGAGATCATCCACCGACGAAATCAGTGATCCCGCGGAATAGGGTTGCGTCATGCTCAGATAGCCCGCGTTCCTCGTGACGCTTCCTTCTCTGGTGTAGCCCGCGACGCGCCTCGGGATGATCGGCTCGTT
>JBFWOK010000198.1:0-4031 GCA_050250555.1 Limisphaerales bacterium | reverse complement strand
CCCGAGCGGCTGGAAGATCCGGTCATTGACGAACTTCTCATAGCTGGCGCCGGAGACATTCTCGATGATCGCACCAAGCAGAACGTAGGCCGAATTGTTGTATGCGAAGCGCTCGCCCGGCGCGAATTGCATCGGCTCCTTCTTGAAGCCGTCCACCAGTTCGGTCACGGACATGTCGTTCACGATTCTCTTGGGAAACCACCCGGGAATGTCGGTGTAGCTCTGGATGCCGGAAGTGTGCGTCAGGAGGTGTTCGACCGTGATGACGTGTCCTTGCGTGGGGTAATCCGAGAGAAACTTCTCGATGTGATCGTCGAGCGCCAACTTTCCGTCCTGCACCAGGAGCATGATGGCGGCAGCGGTGAACTGCTTGGTGATCGATCCGAGGCGGAAGATCATATCCGGCTGCAATGGCACCGCGAGTTCAAGGTTCGCCATCCCACGGGCTCCCCGGTAGATCACGCTGCCATCCTTGACGACGAGCACGACAGCCCCGGGTTGGTCGGGGGCGTAGGTCGCCTCGACCACAGAGGCAATTTGATTGGCAAGGTCGGCTGGAGTGACCGGCTCTTGATCTGCGCCGGCCGCACCCGAGGCAGCCAAGGAGAAGCACAAGAGCGCGGCGACCAGCGAGCAGCGGCATGGGCGGTTCATGGTTGAGGAGAAAATGGTTGGTGGGTCCTCCGGAATCCGCAACCACGATCGGTCAGTCGGCCCACCAACCGGCTGCGGTCCTCCTCCCCGCGGTGCGGGCCGTCTCGCGCGACGCCGCCTTCAGGACCGCTGACCTCGGCAATGGGGCGTTCGCTTCCACCGGGAATCGGCGACTAAACCGGTGGGAACACCCACCCTCAGTGGTGCCCCTTGGTTAGCAAATCCCAACGTGGTATGACGCACAGTGAAGGTCATTCCAGGGAGGTTCAACACGATGGAAAGCACGACCATGCCTAAACCCAAAGACAGACCCGTCCACGAGGTCCGGATCGGTGCCATCAAGGCGGCGATCTGGAAGAACGAGACCAACAACGGTGGCGCGCGCTACAACGTGACGCTCAGCCGCATCTACAAGGACAAGGACGACGACCAGTGGAAGTCGACCGATTCCTTCGGCCGCGACGATCTGCTGGTGCTGGCGAAGGTGGCGGATCAGGCGCACAGCTGGATCCACAACCTCGGCCAGGAGAAGGAAGAGCCCGCGGCATAGGGTGTTTCCGCGGTTGCAGCGAAGGTTCACGGCTTTCGAGGATTGAGCCGACAATCAATCCCCACCATTTCAGCCCAATTGCCCCAAGGCCTCACAATCAGCTTCCACGCCCACTAACGAGGACGATGCCTGCAACTCGATCGCAGCCGACCCGCCGTCCACCTCTGGAACACCCGATCGACCCCCCGCGTACCTGGTTCGCTCGAGCTAACCACACAGCGAAACGCCTCAAGCAAGCCGCCGTCCAGGTTTCCCATCCTTTCGGCGGGTATTCTCTACCGCTCGTGCCGCGTTCGCAGTTCATCCACTAAATCCTTGGCATCCTCAAAGCTCCGGAGAGCCATCATCTGCGTGTAGCGCCCAAGGAAGGACTGGGCCAGGCGCGCGTCCGTTCGCAGCAACTCGAGCGCGGTCTTTTCCACCGCGGCCTGCATCGCGAACGCGTCGTCCTCAAGCCGCTTCCAGCGGCCCGCGACAAGTTCGATGACGGGGTCCTCCCCCTTCCTGACACCGCCTCCAAGGGACGCCCCGCGCTCCCGGTAGTTGCGATCTACCAGGTTCTCCAGCGCGTTGAACACCCAGTATGCATTCTCGGGATCATACATTTCGGTCACCGAAACATACGGCCGGGGGAACTCCGGGGTGCCAACATAGATCGGAGTGAACACACTTGAGCAGGGAGTCCCCACCGCCAGCCAAACCAAGCCTCCAACGGGATTGGGAAGCCATCCGCGGAGGTGGGCGACGGTGCTTGCGTCGGTGTAGAGCGCACAGATCGAGCGTTCGGAGGTGTGATGAGGAGAGCCTTTTGCCTCGACCGCTGCGGTTTCCCCAGAGATCCCCTCGTAGTGATCCCGGAGGAACGTCATCAGGTCCCGCGGTTGGAGCTTCCTTACAGGAACGACCGCCACTCGCGACTCGTCCGGGCGCAGTGTACTGCCTCCAAGCACGGAGTTCCCACGCCATTCACGCCTCGCGCTCTCGGCGCGGTGCCCACTGTACGCCTCGGCGAACTTGAACGGCCCCTTGGCAGGATCATACCAGCCCATCTCCTTGGCGTAGCTCACCAGATTCGACGAGCCCAGGAATCGCGATGGATCCGCGAGATCGACCGACTCGATGCGAAACCGATTCGCGATCACCACAAACGCGTCATCGGGAACCCGACTCGCGACCCATGGACCCGCGGTGGTCACCTCCATCCACCAGCCTTCCGAAGGATCGGCCACGCTGAAGATATCGCCACCTGGCCCATCGATGCAGCGGTAACCGAACCGATCGATCAACTGCCCCATGATCCCCACCGCCTCTCGCGCAGTCTTGGAACGTTGCAGCGCCACGGCCACCAGGTCGGCCATCTCAATCCCGGTCTCCCGACGCACCATCTCGTTTCGGCACGATCCAGAATTATCGGTGATCATGACCTGGAATTCATTGATCCCATTGCAAATCGCAGCCGGAAGCAGGTAGCCGTGCGTTTCAGAAACCTGCTCCAGAACCAGCCCGCCGCGAAGCGTCACGGTCTCACCGCCTCGATGCTGCTTCGGTGGATGCCAACGCAGCGGCACCTCGAATTCCCCCCAATCCTCGTTATGTGCCAGGATTACGGAACCATCGGTGGTCGCGTGCTTGCCGACGATGACCGTAGTGCACTTGTCCTGTGACGAGGGGCGCGGGGAGGCAAAGCTTTGCTCCTCCGTCGTCCAGAAGCTCACCACCAGCAGCAGGGAGAGCGGCAGTAGCGATTTGAGGCGTGGAGTGGACATTTACTTGGGAAAGCTGATGCCTGGACCTCAACCTGAACCCTCTTCCGCGTCAAGTCGTGTAGTCCTCGCAAATAGGCTACCCGCCATTTGCCTCACAGGTCCTCCGGATTGCGATTCAGCCATTCCCGGACTGCCGCCGTCACGATGTCTTGCTGCGTCCATGGCCTCAGCCGCCGCAGCTTGCGCGCCATCGAAGCGCGGAGCAGCGCCTCCGGGAGATCGGCCGGCAACCGGAACGTCATCGACACTGGTCCTGGGGGCAGCACCGGGGGCGCGTCCTCGGCGGACCGGGGCTGCATCGGTGTCCTCGAAACGTTCACGACCCCAGCGGCCACCGTCGATTCCGGCTTCGTGTCAGACTTGGATCCCACAAGTTGAACCCGGGGAACCGGTGCCCCGGCGTTTACGAACGCCAGGGCCGCCTCCGGCAACCGGGCGGTTTCGAGAGCTTCAGTCAGGCTTCGGTTCGGTCTCACGTCCCATCACCTCCTTGAACAACGACTCAAGTTCCGTTGCGGCAGCCTCCCCTCTCCGGTCCATCCGCCCCACCAGCGTTCCCTGGCCGGCCGCATCCGCGAAAGCCTGGCGCAACCGCAGTCCGCTCATGACCGGCACCCCGAGCGATCCCGCCGCCGCCAGCATCTCCTGCGAAAGCCGGTATTGGACTTGGAGCTTGTTGGGGACGAGGACCGCCTGGGGCGGGCCACCGCGGATCTGCTGGGCCTGTCGAACTACCCGGATGGCTTCCTGCACCGCGCGCAGATCGAGAGCCGATGGACCGCAAGGCAGGAGGGCGAGGTTCGCGAGAAGCAGGATGGCGCGCGTCACCTCCGAGAGCCCGGCCGGCCCGTCGAGGATCAGGACGTCGAACTGCACGGCCAACCGCGGGACTTGGTCCAGGATGTCGTCCGGGGTCTGGAGCCGGTACACGGGAATTGTGAACGCCGATTCGAAAACCGGGTGATTCCGGCGGTTTGAAATCCAGGTATTCTTCCGGTGGCGTCTTCTTCCGGCCCTTCGCCGAACCGACCTTTTCTTCCTTCTTCCTCCGTCTTCTTCGC
>JBFWOK010000197.1:0-11823 GCA_050250555.1 Limisphaerales bacterium | reverse complement strand
GAGTATGGATTGGCATTTTTCATGCACCGCCATCGTAAATACTCCGAACGTGCCGTCACCCGGCCACAACAGCTCATCGAAGAAACCCATGTCACCACCGCATCGCCGCGCAGCGGCTTAGTTCAACAAGACGCTGGAGACGACCTGCCGCCCCGCCTCTCCGCTCAAAGCGTGGCGGCAATTCGGACGCGCCGTTCACGCTCAAGCTGGCGCTTCCGGCGGCAGTCGCTCAGCTTGGCGTTCGACCTTCGGAGCTCGCCACGAGGTCAATCCCCAGGCAGGTTCTACCCGTGCCGAAGGTCTTCGAGAAGGATGGCTTCCTGTTCTTCTTCTACAGCAACGAGCACCGTCCGATCCACGTGCACGTCCGTCGCGGGGGCGGGGAAGCCGTGTTCGAAGTCGAGCACGGTGTTGAGTTGCGGGAGTCCCAGGGCCTGAAGGTCAAGGACTTGGCCAAGGCCGAGGCGCTTGCATCAGAGCACCGAGAGCTGATTATTAAGAAGTGGCATGAGCACCTTGATCGATAGCGCGCGTTCCGCCATCTACCGCGACGGCAGGATCGTTTTGACGATGCAGAGTGGTACCGAGCTCAGCTTCCCCGTGCTGGGCAATCCAAGACTGGCACGCGGGACTCCTCAGGAGCTCGCCAATATCGAGATCTCGCCTTTCGGCCTCCACTGGCCTGACCTCGACGAGGACCTATCCATCCGCGGCCTCCTCGCTGGCGACCACGGACAGAACCAAATCGTCGAACCATCGCGTCCTGCGAACGGCGGTTGAGCCCCGGGTTCCAGGACTGACCTGATCTCCGCCGTCGCAGACGCAGGCGTTCGGCGAGAAGCAAACCAGCTCATCCAGCTTTAGCATTGAGCCACATCGTTATGCCAAGAAGCACACGTCCATTGACACTTTGTGCCCTATTGATATTTGTGATTCTTTGCCTGACTGCTCTTATCTTCCGACGCGACATCACCAGCCTTGTCTACAAGGCGATACCACCAGGGCACTCGTACACGGGTACCACAAGTCCCGACGGCAGATTTCATATTGTCGTGGCCTACTATCCGCGCCTCCGTGATGTTCCTTTTATCTTTGGCTGTCCCGAAGGCTGCGTGGAACTGCGCGACGCATTGACTGGCACCACCCTGGCCACAAAACAGGCGGATCAGCTTTCCCCGATAGGGGCCTTTCAATGGAGTTCTGGTACGGCGCGCGTGTTCTACGGCCACTCTGAATGGGCGACTTGGGCTCTACCGCAATAGCTTGGCCGAACAATAAAGGCAGTCGTGCGAACCGGAGGAAGCCGTTTCGGTTGGGCTGAGAACATGGCCTCTCAGCGGTTCCCCCCGCTCTCACACTTTGGTCGTTAGGCAAATTATGAATTCAGAGCAGGAAATTTCTAAAGAGTTTTTACTGAAGGCGCTCGATAAGATTGATTCTTATTGGAACTTCTTGGTTATTGGTCTTGTTGCGTTTATTGGCTGGCTTGTCACTTCAGACACCAATTTCACGCCGCTTCTTCGCGTCACGGCTATTTTTGGTTACATATGCTTTGCGGGGATGAACTTGGTGGCGCTTCGCAGCGCTTATCTGGCGGCAGAAACGGCATCGCAGGACTTGAGCCGATCGATTTCGACATTGGCGCTTCCTAGACTTATCGATCTCGCGAATTCTGGCTTCCGCCTCAAAGGACATCTGATCGCGGTGTACGTGATTCATGCGACATTGGGCCTACTCATTGTCGTAGCCATCTGCCTGAAGAGCACAGAGCCACAGCGGTGGGAATATAGGCGCGTCGACAGTCTCCCTTTTGGTTCGTTCACACAGGCCAGGCTGGATGAGATCGCAAACGCGGGTTGGGAGATCGTTGGATTCTCAAATACCGTCGATGCGAGCGGTGGACACAATTCCGAGATGATATTGAAGCGCTCGAGGAGCGCACGATAGAGATGCCGAACGTAGGCTCATCCGAACGCCGGGATCTCTACCGATTGCGCGGACCAGCCGTCTCGCCCAACGTCGGATAGCTTGGCGTTCCCCGGAAAGCAGATGCTCGCATCCCCGGCACACCTCAGGTCCGATATCCCCATGAAGGCGCAGTTCACGTATTGGCAGGAGAGAGACGGACGATTTCTGGGCTATTTGAACGACTACCCGGACCACTGGACCCAAGGTGAAAACCTGGACGACCTCAGGGATCATCTGAGGGATCTATTTCGGACGTTTGCCACCGACCAGATTCCAGGCATTAAGGAGGTTGAGGAGTTGGAGGTCGCGTGAAGCGACTCGACCTTATCCGAGCGCTGGAGGAGGCAGGGTGCACCTTACTTCGTCATGGAGGTCGCCACGACATCTAGCACAATCCAACGACTGGACGTTCGGAGCCTGTCCCGCGCCACAGGGAGTTCAACGAGATCCTCGCCCGCAGGATCATCCGCCGACTCACCGCTGCCAGTGAGGAGTAGAGTGGCGAACAATATGAGACAGTTCCTCCAGCCCAGCCCGGCGGGCTGATCATGGGAATCCATCCCGTCGATGCCCATCGAGCAAGCAACCTGCCGATCAGGGTGAAGAACAATCGAGATCGGACGTTCCCGAAGCATCCTCCGAAATCACCGAGGAACCAGGATGCCCCACCGCCGCCCACGCCCCATCCCCGCCCAAGGCATTGCGCCGTTCAATCCCGGATGTTCTGCTCTCCGGCATGCGCGCCCGTCCGGAGTCTCCGTCCCCTGCTCGAATCTCCGTCCCGCCACCCAGGGCGGACCGGAAACCGAAAGTTTCTTCCCGCCTTTCTGTCGTCCGCGCTCCCGGATGTGGATCGTGGGGCGTGATGCTCCTGCTCGCGTTGGCTGGGATCCTGGCGCTCCCGATCGTTGCGGTCCGCGCGGACGGTCCCGCGGACAACCTTCCGGACAAGGTTCGTCCGGTACCGCCTCCCGGGATCCCGGTCCCGGCGGAACAACGTCAGCGGCTCACGGACGAGGTCGCGCGGTTGGGTGAACGGATCGAGGCCCTTCGCGCGGATCTCGCGAAGAAGCCCACGCTTCTTCGGCGGTTGCCGGATATCGAGATCTTCCACAAGGCGGTCGACTGGGCGCTTCGATACGACGAGTTCTTTCAGACCAACGAGATCGCGACGGCGTCGGGCCAACTCCAGACGGCGTGGACCCGCCTCGAAGCCCTGGCGCAGGGAACGACGCCCTGGCTCGATCAGACGGGCCCCGTCGCCCTCGGGTATGTCTCGCGCATCGACGGGTCGGTCCAACCGTACGGGCTCGTCGTTCCGGCATCGTACACCCGCTCCACGCCGCACCGGTTCCGGCTCGATTTCTGGTTTCACGGGCGCGGGGAGAAGCTGAGCGAACTCGCGTTCATCGCGGACCGGTCGTCGCGACTGGGCGAATTCGCGCCGGCCAACGCGTTCGTCCTGCATCCGTACGGCCGCTACTGCAACGGATCCCGATTCGCGGGGGAAACGGACGCCTGGGAAGCGTTCGACGATTTGCGTTCGATCTATCCGATCGACATGGAACGGCTGGTGGTCCGGGGGTTTTCGCTGGGGGGCGCGGCCTGCTGGCACTTCGCGGTGCACCACGCCTCGCTGTGGGCGGCGGCGGCCCCGGGCGCGGGTTTCAGCGAAACGGCTGAGTTCCTGCGCGTTTTTCAGAAGGAGGACCTCAAACCCTCCTGGTGGGAGCAGAAACTCTGGCGTTGGCATGACGCGACCACGCTGGCGGCCAACCTCCACATGGTGCCGCTGGTGGCCTACAGCGGGGAGAACGACAGCCAGATCCAGGCCGCGCGTGCGATGGAATCCGCGCTCGCCGCGGAGAACCTCACCCTGACCCATGTGATCGGGGCGCAAGCCGGTCATCGCTACACGCCAGAGGCCAAGTCCGAGATCAATCGCCGCATCGACGCGATCGCGGCCCGCGGTCGGGTCGCCCTGCCGCGGAGGGTCCAATTCGTCACCCACACCCTGCGTCACCCGGCCATGGCCTGGGTCCGGATCGACGGGCTGAACACCCATTGGGAACCGGCCCGAGTGACCGCCGAGATCCTGCCCGATGGAAGCATCGAGATCGTCACGAGCAATGTGGCGGGCCTCACCCTCAACATCGACTCGGGGCTGTACCCGTTCCCGCTGGACCGGGCGCCGATTCTTCGCATCGACCGCCAACCCGTTCAAGGCGACCGCCCGGGCACGGATCGTTCATGGACGACACGACTCCATCGCGAGCCCGCGGGATGGGCTCCGGGAGGCATGATCGCCCACGGCGCACGGAAGGAACCCGGCCTCCAAGGCCCCATCGACGACGCCTTCCTCGATGCGTTCCTCTTCGTGCGCCCGACGGGTCCCGCCATCAATGACGCCACCGGCGCGTGGGTCACCCAGGAATTCGAGAGGGCGATCCGGGAATGGCGTCGGCAGTTCCGCGGCGACGTCCGCGTCAAGGACGACACGGAGATCACCCAGGAAGACGCGCAGCAGTATCACCTGATCCTTTGGGGCGACCCGGCGAGCAACGCGGTGCTTCGCGAGATCGAGGCGAGTCTTCCGATTCGCTGGGACGCCGAGAAAGTGGTGACGCCTGATCAGACCTATCCCGCGGCGAATCATCTTCCGATTCTGATCCTTCCCAATCCACGCGCCCCGAAGCGCTACGTGGTGCTCAACAGCGGCTTCACGTTCCGGGAATACGACTACCTCAACAACGCGCGGCAGACCCCGAAGCTCCCGGACTGGGCGATCATCGATACCTCGCTGCCGCCCAACGCCCGAACCCCGGGCCGGATCGCCGCGGCGGGATTCTTCGATGAAAATTGGCAGTGGAAGAAGGCGCCTTGAAACGACGCGGCACCGCGTGAAAGTCGTCCGCAGTCGCTCCGCGTCTTTCCGCCTTTCTACGGCGCCTGATAGGTCTCGCCTTCCACCAGAACCTCGGCCTTGTTTCGCGTGGTCCGGAAGGGGATAGGAAACGTGTCGCGTTTCGTCCCGTCGACCGGGCTGAACACCCCGAAATGCAGGTGGGGCCCCTGGGTGTAGCCCGTGTTGCCGGATTCCCCGAGCACCTGTTTCGCGGTCACCTTCTGACCGGGCTTCACCCGCGCGCCACCCCGTCGGAGGTGGACGTATTCCCCGTACGTTCCGTCCGGGTGGCGGATCAGGATGAAGTTCACCGACTCGCGCAGGCTCAGGTCGGCGCCCCCGCGGTCGAACCGGTCCACCACGACCTCGACCGTTCCCTCACGCGCGGCGCGGATGGGCGTTCCCTCGGGCATGCCGAAGTCGATTGCGTTCTGGTCGTTGCCGGTGTGCGTGAACTTGCCGCCCGCGCCCTGATCGACCCGGAACGCCTTCCCGGAAGCGAACGGCAAATGGTAGACCGCCGCCGGGTCGTGCTTCGCGCCGCCCAAGCCGAACTGCCAATCGTAGCGGACCCGATAGCTGTAGGACTCCGCGCCCGCCCGGGGTGTGAGTCGCGCGAGCGGGAAGCGTCCACGTCCGCGACAGGTCAGCACGATCGGCATCGGCTGGTCCACGTTCGCGTTTTCGGGAAAGACGGTGACCGTCAGGGTGATCGCGGCCAGGTTCCGATTCTCCACGAAGAGGGCGAGACCGTCGTCCACGTCATCGTCGACGACCTTCACGCCTCCCACAGCCGACGCCGCGTGGGCCGCGACTGCGAAAAAGAGCGAGGCGATCCAGCAACGACAAATCCAGGCCGTTGAAGAACGCCAGGAGTGCGGGTGCCGGCGCGGGAGCGGGTTCGCGTCTCGTGAACTGTCGTGTCGCATGGGAAGGGCGGTCGTGGAGTTTGGGGTAGAAGTGTGCCAGTCCCGACTCTCGGCCGATTCGATTACCCCCTGACCCGGGTCTTGGACGCGTTTCCGTGTTTGCGTATCGCCTTCACGGATGGCCCGCGTTGCTTCTTCAGCCACGCGGGGACCTTTTCGAGGTCCCAGATGGCGTCGAGATTCTGGCGTTCGCGGACGAGGGCGAACTGATCCCCGTCGACGAGAACCTCGGCGACGAGGGCGCGGGAGTTGTAGTTCGACGACATCACGGCGCCGTAAGCTCCGGCGCTGAGCAACGCGAGATGATCGCCTTCGCCGACCCGCGGGAGGTCGCGGTCCTTGGCGAAATAGTCGCCGCTCTCGCAGATCGGGCCGACGACATCCGACGAGACGACCGGGCCGCGACGGCGGACCACCGGAACGATCTCGTGGTAGGCGTCGTAGAATGCGGGGCGAATGAGATCGTTCATGGCGGCGTCGACGATCACGAAGTTCTTGCGGCCCGTGCGTTTCACGAACTCGACCCGGGTGACGAGGGCGCCGGCATTGCCGACGATGAAGCGGCCGGGTTCGAGGAGGATTCGAAGGCCGAGCGGTTCGAGCAGCGGCTTCAAAGTTCCCGCGTAGGTCGCCGGCGTGAGAATTTTTCGGGCCTTGGGCGTCGATTTCCACCAGCCCGGGTCACCGCTCGCGAGCGCCGGATCGTAGACGATGCCGATGCCGCCGCCGACGCTAAGGAATTCGAGCCCATGACGGGCGTGGAGCCTTTCCACGAGGGGAACCACCTTTTCAACGGCCTGGCGGAAGGGTTTCACCTCGGTCAGTTGGGAACCGATGTGCATCTGGAGGCCGCGAAGCCGGATATGTCGGAGGCGGGCCGCCTTTCGGTAGACGGCCTCGATCCGTTCGAACGCGATTCCGAATTTGTTCTCGTAGGTGCCGGTGGTGATCTTGGCGTGGGTGCCGGCATCGACATTGGGGTTCACCCGGACGGCCACGGGTGCGGACAGGCCCAGGCGGCCGGCGACACGGTCGATCCGTTCCAGCTCGGGCTCGCTCTCCACATTGAAGGAATAGATGTCCTGGCGGAGGGCGAATTCGATCTCGGACTCCTTTTTGCCGACCCCGGCGAAGACGCATTGTCGGGGATCCCCGCCGGCGGCGATGACGCGGCGAAGCTCCCCTTCGCTGACGATGTCGAAGCCGGCCCCTTCATTGGCGAGGGTGCGGAGGACCGCCAGGTTGGAGTTGGCCTTGACGGCGAAGCACACGAGCCGATCGAGAGGCGCGAGGGCCTGGTCCAGTTTTCGGAAATGATCCCGAAGGGTGTGGGCGGAATAGACGTAGAGCGGGGTTCCGAACTTCCCGACCAGGGTCGGGATGGGAACGCGTTCGCAATGGAGTTGACCCGCGGCGTAGCTGAAGTCGTGCACGGCGGGCGGTTTTTACGCCAGACACACCCCCAAAGTCACGCCGGGACGTCCCTACGCGACGAGGCGCCAGAGAATCGGCCCGACGACAAGCGCGGGCAGGTAATCCGCGAGGGGAACCTTCCTCACGTCGAGAATGATGAGGGCCGTGGACGCGACCAGCAATCCGCCGACCGCGCTCACCCCATTCCAAAGGGACGGATGATCCAGCATCGGGCGGAGGGCCCGCGCGCCCAGGGTGATCGTGCCCTGGGTGGCAAGGACCGGCAGCGCCGCAAGGGCGACCCCCATCCCGAGCAAGCGCACCAAGGCGAACGCGGCCATGCCATCCATCACCGCCTTGACCAGAAGAACTCGAGGATCGTTCTGCAACCCTTCCTGCAACGCGCCCAGCAGACCGAGGGGGCCGACACAGAACAGGATCGCGCAGGACACGAAACCGTCGCCCCGTTCGGGCCGCCCCCGCTTGTGCGCCTGGGCGTACAGGTCGCGGGAGTATTTCCCCAGCTTGTTCGACTGCTTCTGGAGCCCCAGCGCCTTGCCGATCAGGTTCCCGATCACGAGCGCGATCAACGCGAGCCCGAGTTGGCCCAATACCCGCCACACCGAACCGCCAACACTGATCCAGACCATTCGGAAGCCGAGGTAGACCACAAGGGCCCCAAGCACCCGCTTCAGAAAAAGCTGCTGGCCGGAGGTCAGTTCCCGGCGAAGACCCCATCCCAGGACCGCCCCGGCCACAATCCCCGCGACGTTGGCCCATGTTCCTACCACGCCCCAAGGGAATCAGCCCGGGTCCAAGATTTGAATTTCGGATTTCGGATTTCGGAATTCGGAGTTCAGCCTTTGATCCAGCCGTCCCAAAACAGCTTCACGGTCGCGACCAGGACCACGGTGAGGAACACCGGCCGGATCACCGACGCCCCGCCTCTCATCGCCACCCGCGCCCCGAGCCTCGCACCCAGGCTCTGGCCCGCCCCCATCCACAACCCGGCAATCCAGTCGATGCGCGCCGTCCCGAGGAACGCCGCCAGCGAGACGATGTTGCTCGTGAAGTTCATCCACTTGGTCCACGCGGTCGCCCGCAACAGCTCGAACCCGCTGAACACAACGAACGCCAGCGTCCAGAACGTGCCCGTGCCCGGGCCGAAGAAGCCGTCGTAGAACCCGAGCACCAGTCCGAATCCGATCAGGAACGGAACCCGTCCGAGACGCGCGGCCTTCGGCTCGGCGCCCAGCGACGGCCGCAAGGCGACGGCCAGGGCCGCCGTCAGCAGCAGGAACGGGATCACCCGCCGGAGGAGGCCGGCGTCCATCCAAGCGACCGACAGAACTCCTGACACCGCCCCCATCGCCGTCGAAACCACGCCGGGCCAGGCTTCCTTCCATCGGACCAAATCCGCCCGGCGATAGGCCCAGACCGCGTTCGCTGAACCAAAGGTCGCCTGCAGCTTGTTGGTCGCCAGCGCCTCCGCCGGCGAGAACCCCAAGCCCAGCAACACCGGCACGGTGATCATCCCGCCACCTCCGGCGATCGCGTCCACAAACCCAGCCGCGAATCCCGTCGCCAGAAGCCACGGCCATAACCAGGGCGAAACCACGGCCCCGTCCTAGCCCAGCCGCCGCTTGAAATGAAGCTTTGGCAGGTCCGGTCCCTCCACCGAGCCATGGTTCGGCGGCTTCCAGAAGCGACCGCATTAGAGGTTTTCTGAGTCATTGCAGCCTTGGTTTTGGTGCAATTCCCACCAATCCTTGCGGGCAATGAGAATCACGGTCGATATCGATGAGGCTGTGCTCGAGGATCTCGCGAAAGTCACCGGCCTGTCCAAGCGGAGCCCCGCTGTGGCCTTCGCGGTCGAAGAATTCGTCAAACGCCGTAAAGCCAAAGAGTTCGGACGCTCCCTTCGTGAGGGTTCATTCGACTACGGTGCGACCAACGAGGAGATCGAGCGGCAGGACAGCTGATCCATCCGTCCATCCATCGATCCATCATCCATGGTGCTCGTCGATTCCTCCGTCTGGATTGAAGCCGCGCGCCGAGACGGCGACCTCGCGGTCAAGGTGGGTTTGGAATCGCTCCTGGAAGCGTACGAAGTCCTCCTTTGCGGTCCCGTCTGGCTCGAGGTCTTGGGAGGCGCAAGACCGGCGGATCGAACCCGGTGGCAGCGAGGTTTTGGGGCGCTGCCTTTCAGGGAGACTCCCGACGGCATTTGGCAGAGCGCCACGGAGAACTCTTGGCGCCTGCGCGACCAAGGTCAGACGGTCCCCTGGAACGACGTCGTTATTGGGACGCTTTCAATTCGGTGGGGACACCGGATCTACGCGTGCGACCGACATTTCGAGGTCCTGCGGGACCTTCTTGGCGTGCGACTCTACTCGCCCGGCCCCGGAGGCGGCTTTGCCCCGGATAGCGGTGAATGACCGGGAGAGAGTGAAAAGGTCCCTCGACGTTTTCGGTTGGTGATCCGTCAAACCGAACTACACCAGGGAGTTGGGTCGCTCCTAGCGGAGCTTAAGAATCATAACGGGCCGCTCGCCTATAGACAGGTCGGCCCTACGGGCCTTGGGTTGGCGATTTTGTGACCCAGATATGCGGCGCTGTGAGGTTCAACTTCATCACCCCGGCTTGAACCATGCGCAACCACAGACCGATCCGTGTCACCGAATCAAGGTCCGTAGGACCGGCCGGTCTATAGCCAACGCCCCACCGTGTGCCCCAAGCCCCATCGGGGCGGCCCGGGCGCTCGGCTGGCATCGTCCAAACGGGATTCGGAGGATCGCCCCTGTAAGAGCGGCTTTTTCCGAGGGCGCTTTACGCTGAAATCGGGAGAGGGTCATCCCGACCCATCCAACGAAATCGTCGAGAGACGTCACTCCCAAACCAGCCTGGGCGCCTGCGGGCTTTCGGACAGCAGACGGACGGCGCGAGGCTCGGCGCGGAGGCGGAAGAACTGACCGCCTTCGAGAAGCGCGGGGCTGAACGGCGATCGCGCCTCGGGAACCGAGGTCCACGGCCCGTCCGGACTCAGCGATGTTTCAAGCACCTCGTCGCCGGTCCAGGACAAGGTCGGCGGATTCCGAACCAGGATCCCGCCCTTCTCGATCGGCGGACAGACCACGTTCACCTTGAACGTGCACGTCTGGTTCGGGGAATCCTTGATCCGACAGACAACCGTCGTGACTCCGAGGGGGAACAACGCACCCGACTCGGGGGTGCATTCCACGGGAACAAGCGAGCCGCACGGGGTCCGGGCTACGACCTGAAACGCGACCGACGCGCCGGCGCCCTTGTTGCAGATCACCGTGAAATCCTTGGGACAGACGATTGCCGCCGGGCCCGGGTCGACCACGGTCATGGTGACTTCGCATTCGGCTTCATTTCCGGAGGCGTCGTGCGCCACCAGCGTGATCACGTACTCACCGGGTCCCACCTGGGTTCCTGGGGCTGGTGTCTGAGTCACGGCTCGCTCGCTCGGCAGCCCGCAGTTGTCCTCAATCACCACCTTCGGACGCAGATCCGGAACGACGGCCACACAGGCGAAGGCGCCGGTCGTCGCGTTCACCGACCCGGTGGTGGCGGCAAAATCCTCCGGGCAGGTCATCGTCGGCGGGGTGATGTCGCCGAAGAACATGCCTCCGGGCCAGCCGTATCCTTCATAGGGTCCGAAGCCATAGACGATGGATCCGAACGGCTGGGGCGCCGAAAGCGCGTGCGGTCCCTCCGAAACGGTGAGGCGCGCGGAGGAGAACCCGCTGGCGCCGATCGGAGTGAACAGACCGGCCGGGACCGCCACTCCGTCCAGCGTGAGAACTCCGGCCACCGCGGATGGCGCGACGATATTGACGTGATGGGTCGAGAGAGCGTCGGGCCCCGTGCAGATCATGTGATCGCGTGTGTAGAAACGGACGGGCGGGACCGTGACCAGGAAGGGGTCCGCCTTCTCGACGCCGTCGAAGTCGGAACTGCGCGCCAATTGGGAGACGAAAACGGGCCGGGTCGCATCGATCCGGGTGACGGCTGACAAAGTGAATCGCCGGACCTGGCCGCGATCGAGGGTTCCGACATCCACACCGTTGATGAACAGCTTCGTGTCGTTCTTCGATCCAAGGATCCGCAGAATGTCTCCGTTCACGCGAGTGGCCAGGGGAACGGCATGGAAGATTTTGCCCCATGCGGTGACGGGCAGGAGTTGTTCCACGAGATGATCGCAGAACATCTGGGATGGCGATTCGATGTTCGCGCATTGATGGCCGCTGAACACCGCGATCGGCTTGTCCGAGATCACTTCGGTTCCCGTCAGATCCGCCGTCGCATCGTTGGGATCCCGGAGCTGATAGGTCTGACCGCGCTTCAACGGCACCACGAACGGTTGGTTCCTGAGATGCCCGAGGACCGTCCGCGAAGGGATGATCGTGACGGACGTGTCGTCCTCGGTCGCGACGATCGCGAACTGGGTTCCGTTCAGAGCCGACACCCCCGAGAAGACATTCGGGTATCCCGCGATCAGATGTTCGCGGCCCAGGACTTCGACCGGCAGTCCGAGATAGCCGTCCGAACTGTAGGGAATTCTATTCAGGCCGTAGACCGCCA